>NZ_SDLI01000001.1:600000-887428 GCF_004123195.1 Ammoniphilus sp. CFH 90114 | reverse complement strand
CCAATCCTGTTAGGGGGCTTTAGAGAATTCTCCGCTTATTTGACTCCAAAATGGACGATCCAACTGCTTAACGGAAAAAACTCCGGTTAAAGTCCTGGCAATCTTTTTGATGTCCTATATAAAAACACACCTAAGGCCAAGCAACAAACGCCTGGCCCCTTCTTCCCCCTTATAATTCATCCCAATTCAAATTTGCCGATTTCGAATAAGTCGTCACTTTCTGCTCGAAGAAATCTGTCTTGATCCCGTTCATGTTGCTGAAGCTCTCCACCCACTTCATCGGGTGCTCTGTAACCTCTGGATATAACACCTCAAACCCTAACTTTTGCATTCTCTGATTGGATAGATACTTAATATACAACTCTATAATTTCGTCACTTAGCCCCTCAATTTGATTTTGAGTAATATACTGCCCCCAGCTAATCTCATGCTCTACAGCCGTCCTCATCATTCCCCGGAGTTCTTCAGTAAACTGCGGAGTAAACAAATGTGGATTTTCTTTACGTACTTCTCGCATGATTCCTTGGAATAAGCTTAAGTGAGTCAATTCATCACGTTGAATATATTTGATAACGGAAACGGTGCCGAGCATTTTCCCTTGTCTACCCAAGCAATAGAAGAAACTGAAGCCACTGTAGAAGTAAATTCCTTCTAAAATATAATTCGCCATAATGGTGCGCAACAAATTCTCTTCCGTAGGCTGCTCGATAAATCTCTCATAAAGATCCGTAATAAACCGATTACGTTTTAACAAATGCTGATCTTCTCTCCATTGGTTATAGATCTGATCCCTGACATCAGCTGAGCAAACACTGTCTAATATATAGGAGTAGCTCTGACTATGGACCGCTTCCTGAAAGGTTTGTACCGTGATGCAGAGATTAACTTCTGGAGCGGTAATAAAGTCATTGATATTGGGAAGATTAGTGGTTTGCAACGAATCTAAGAAAATTAAAAAACTGATAATCTTATCATAGCTTTGACGTTCGGCTGAAGACAGATTCTTATAATCCTTCGCATCCTGTGCTAAAGGAACTTCTTCTGGAATCCAGAAGTTATTCATCATCGTGCGATACATCCGCGTTGCCCAATCATATTTCACATTATTCAACTCAATGAGGTTGGTCGTGTTTCCACCAATGATCCGACGTTTTCCCCAATCCCGATCCCCCAACTCGTTAAATAGCTTTTTCTTGTGTATTTCCATGATGCCTTTCCTCCCTATTCCATGAAATTAAGATGAACAACTTTCACACTCTTCCACTTCTAGACTTTGATTTCGGCAATAATAAACGGTCTTCAACCCATTCTCCCAAGCTGATAGATAAAGCTCAAAGAAATCCCTAGCCGATATATCCGGCGTAATATATAAATTAAAGGACTGCGCTTGATCAATATGTCTTTGTCGGACGCCTGCCGCCTTAATACTCCAACGCTGATCAATATGATGAGCCTCCTTGTAATACCAATAAGACTCGCTATTCAACTGAGGAGCTGTTTGTGGGATCAGGGCATTCTTCTTCTCCTCGACAAAGAACCTGCGGAAGATCGGGTCAATTCCAGCGGTAGATCCTGCAATTAACGACGTGGAAGCGGTAGGCGCAATAGCGATCATCCAGGCATTACGGACCCCATTCCGTGCAACTTCCTCCTGCAGCATTTGCCATTCCAAACTATCATAGCCTCGCGAATGGAAGTATTCCCCTGTATGCCAGTCGCTTCCTTCAAAAGCGGGATAAGCTCCTTTTTCCTTGGCCAGTTCCATTGAAGCCTTAATCGTATAATAGTTAATCCATTCATAGACTTGATCCACATACTCCGTATGTTGCTCGGACTCCCAAGATATTTTCTTCTGAACTAACATCTGATGATAACCACTTGTTCCTAACCCCACGGCTCTGTACTTCTGGCAAGTAATCTCGGCCTGGGGAATCGGGTAGTCGTTCAAGTCAATGACATTATCCATCATCCGCATCTGAATCGGGATGACTCTAGCGATATCTTCTCTCGTATTCACCCTCCCCAAGTTGAGAGACGATAGATTACATACGACAAAATCCCCGCTTTTTACTTGAGTCGTAATCAAGCCATTCTCGTGAACTTCATTCACTTTTTCTGTAGCACTCATATTCTGACAAATCTCCGTACACAAATTGCTGCAGTAGATGATCCCTTTATGCTTATTAGGATTAGCTCGGTTCACGGTATCTCGAAAAAAGAAAAAAGGTGTGCCGGTTTCAAAGCTGCTTGCTAGCATCTTCTTCATAATCTCCATCGCAGGCACCGCGTCCTTACTAATCTCAGGATCCTGAACGCAATCTAAATATCTCTCTTCCCATTCCTCTCCCCAAGAATCTTCAATGGAATAACCCTTTTTCTGCAAGATTTCATGCGGGTCAAATAAATACCAAGTCCCTCTGTCTTGAACCGTTTTCATAAAAAGATCAGGGATACAGACACCTGGGAATACATCATGTGCCTTCATTCGGTCATCGCCGTTATTCGTTTTTAAATTCAAGAAGTCTAGAATATCCTTGTGCCAAACATCTAAATATATCGATACCGCGCCTGCTCTTACACCGAGCTGGTCCACAGCAAGCGCCGTATTATTGTAATTTTTGATCCAAGGCACAACACCGCCAGCTACCCCTTTATAACCACGAATATTGGACCCTTTGCTGCGTACCTTCCCCACATAGATACCCATTCCACCGCCATACTTAGAAACTTGGGCAAAGCTCTGATCCACTTGATAGATTCCCCACAGGTTATCAGGAACGGTATCAATAAAACAGCTGGATAACTGATGATGTGGTTTTCGAGCATTGGCTAGAGTAGGTGTAGCTACCGTAAGCTCTAAATTACTCAATACATCATAGAACTGTTTAGCCCACATCACCTTATTCTGCTCTTTCATTGCCAAATGCATGGCCACGCCCATAAACATCTCTTGCGGCAACTCCATTACTTCACCGTTAAACCCCTTTATGAGATAACGATCGGCAAGAGTCTTTAATCCAATGTAGTTAAAGAGATAATCCCGTTCCGGCTTAATATAGGCCCCTAACTCTTCCACTTCATCTGCTGAATAATTCTCCAGGATGTAGGAACCGTATCGCCCCTTTTCCATAAGCTCCTTGACCAACAGATAAAAATCTCCATATCCGAAATGCTTATACCCTCTATGTAAAGCTGCTTCCTTATACAAATCATAAGCCAATAACTTACTAGCCACATACTGCCAATTCGGACTTTCCACACTTGTCTTTTCCGCCGCCACTTGAATAAGAGTACGTTGAATCTCCTTCGTCGTCATTAGGTTTTTAAACTGGGGAAGGAGTTCTACTTCTAACTCTAATGAATCACAGCCCACTTGTCCCTCACACGCAAAATCGATCACTTTCTTTAACTTTGAAAAAATTAATTCCTCTCTATCGCCATTCCTTTTTATAATCTCCATCTCCGCTTTCCTCCCCTAATTTCGTTCCAACATAAAAAAAGGCATCTCCACCTTGACAGAATAGGTAGAAATGCCTCCATATGTAAAAACGCCATCCACATTGGATCATCCTTGGCACCTCCCTATCTCCCGTAGGTTTACAGTGTCAACAAAACAGGCAGGTCTCCTGGCTTAAGGATCATTGCGCCTACCAACCCTTCCCAATCCCCATGGGGATCAGTGGAATCTTGATAGGAACTCCTCTATTACAGTGGCGGGACCGCGTCGGAATTCTGCACCGAACTTCCCTATTAAGCCTTGAAAATGGTCTCAAGGCACCTGTTTGTAACAATATGTTGTTTCACTCAATCAGCTTATATCAACATCTAGTATTTGTCAAATTTTTCTCTTCACCTATCCTAACATAGATTGAGTTCAAAAAGATAGAGTTGGAAGGAAAGTTGCATTCTTTATCCTCGTGGCTTTATGCTTAAGGAAAGTTTTCACGAGGAGGTCATTATGAAAAAAACAGGTATCCCTATCATCGTTGGCTGCATCTTAACGGTCATACTTGCTATTCTGTTTCCGAATTCAATACTAACAGTAGGTATATCTTTATTCTTATTGGGATTACTCGTTCTCGGTGGAACACTTGGGGTTCATCATCGAACGAATTTCACAATGAGCCACCTCCCACCAGAACAAATCAAACATTATAATTCCATAGAGGAAGTGGAAGATGACGTAGAGGCACCCAAACTATATAAAGCGCTGTTTCTTGTATCCCTGCCACCGTTGCTCTACTCCTTAGTCACCTTTCTCGTTCACCAGTAAATGGCATGAGGGGGACACTTCCCCATACAATAAATAATAGCCATTGAAAGAGACAACAGCCAGAAGGGGGAGACAAAAATGTTTGAGCTGCCACTACAACACCCTGTCATGGTTTTTGCTTTATCAATGACCCTTTTTCTGCTTACTCCTATGTTGATGAAACGAATGCGCATCCCCGGCCTTATTGGTCCCATACTAGCCGGAATCATCATGGGTCCACACGGATTTGCCGTTCTTGCACGGGATCAGACCGTTGAACTCCTTGGAACGGTGGGTCTCCTCTTTATTATTTTTATTGCGGGTCTAGAGATGGACATCGATGGGTTTAAAAAATATAAAAATCGAAGTATTTTCTTTGGGCTTCTCTCCTTTATTTTCCCACTATTAATTGGGACTGGAATCGGACTGGGGCTAGATTATAGCTTGTCAGCCTCGATTCTCCTTGGCTCTATTCTCGGATCCCATACCTTGCTTGGCTATCCCATCGCTAGTCGGCTAGGAGTCTCCAAAAACAAAGCAGTCACTACAGCCGTTGGCGGAACCCTTGTGACCGATACACTCGCCTTAATCACGCTTGCTATCATCACAGGGGCTGCTACGGGTCATTTATCCCTAGGCTTTGTTTTATCCTTATTCCTCTCCCTCGCACTCTTTGTCCTAGCTATTACATTAGGAGCTCCGCTAATTACCCGTTGGTTTTTCCGAAACATGAGTCCTGACGGATCTACCTTGTTTACGTTCATCATCGTCATTTTGTTTTTTTCCGCGTTTCTGGCTATGGTTGCGGGTGTTCAACCCATTATAGGTGCCTTCCTTGCTGGCCTCACTCTCAATCGTCTCGTGTTTGACCAAGGACCGCTTATGAATCGAATCCGCTTTACGGCGAATGCTCTCTTCATTCCTTTTTTCTTACTTTCCGTTGGAATGTTGATGGATCTGAGCGTGTTAATCGGGAATCCAAGGGCCTGGATTCTCACGGTTTTCATTGTCGGTGGAGTCATTCTCGGCAAGTACCTGGCTTCCTGGGTTGTCTATAAATTTTATAATTACAATCGGGATGAACTGCATATCACCTTTGGTCTGACCATTCCCCAGGCTGCTGCCACCTTAGCAGCAACATTGGTCGGCTTTAATGTAGGATTATTAGATCAAGCAACAGTCAATGCTGTGATAATTAAAATCCTGGTCACTTGCATCGTTGGTCCTTATTTCGTTGAAAAATACGGCCGAAAAATCTCTCTACTTGAGGAGCAAACTCCATATGTTCAAAGGGATGCGCCTGAACGAATCATGCTTCCTATGACTAAACCAAAGGCTATGGAAATGCTATTTGACCTTGCCTTTGTCTTACGCCAGCAGAACAAGCAAGATCAACCTCTATACCCATTGACTGTTGTAAATAACGAAACAAACACACTAGATGGAGAAATTGAAAACGCGGAAAAGCTATTGGGGCATGCTATGCAATATGCTTCCGGGGCTGACATTCCCATTAAGCTTCTTACCCGAGTGGATCCTAACATCGCAAATGGCATGGTAAGAGCCGTCATTGAAGAGAGAATTAGTATGGTCATTGCCGGCTGGAATGCAAAACAAACAAGATCTCATTGCACGTTCGGCAGTGTACTGGATCGATTTGTTGACCGAACAACACAAGCCATTCTAATAGCCAAGTTAGATCAACCTTTAAATACAACAAAACGGATCGTCGCAGTATTCCCTAGAGGAATGGATCATGCCTATGGCTTTAGAGAGGCGCTCCACCGAATTCAAGGAATGAGCACCGCCATAGGATCGACCTTGCATTGCCTAATTATGGATGAGGATGAGAACGGATTTCTCAACTATCTGTTGGAGAGTCATCACCAGCCACCAACAACGGTGGCGCGAATCTTTGGGTGGAAAACTTTATACGCTACCTACCTATCTACCCCTCACCCTGATGATCTCATTGTGATCTTAAGCGCACGTGCAGGAACGGTAGCTTGGCATCCCGAACTTGAGGTGCTCCCAGGAAAACTAGCTAGAAGAAAACTGCAAAATTTTATTATTTACTATCCTACGGAAGAGAAAGAAACGGATATGCGAGGTACATCAGGCACAGGTCTGCCTAAAGAAGTCCTTCTCAGGAGAGATTTTTACACCTAAGTTTGTCTACTTCAATATCCAAAACCGCTCCGTCCTCATCCGCGGGGCGATCGACTCCTTCCCCTTGTTTAAGGTCTTAATATATTTCATGAACTGAGACGGATAGGCCTTTAAGCAATCCACTTTACGATCCATATAAGTCGTAACATCATTCACTACATCAGGCCCTCCGACCTTGTCGATGTAAGTCTTGAAGACGGCCGATCCATATACGATTGGCCTATCCTCCTCTGGGAGACGGCGTACGGCTTCCACGACGAAAGAACCCGTGATGTCATGATCAGGATGAACACTTTCGCCTGGATAAAACGTAATAATTAACGAGGGAGATATCTTCTTAATAAGTTGCACCAGTTGTCCAATAATGGGCTCTGGATCCTCGAATTCTAGTGTCTTGTCTCGGTATCCGCCTAACCGGAGATCCTTAATCCCTATAATCTCACAAGACTGATTTAACTCCTTCAATCGCAACTCAGGCAACGTATGACGGTTAGCTCCACCTAATCCACGTCCCATTTCCCCCAAGGTTAGACAAAGATAAGTAACTGGCACTCCCTTACTTATGTATTCCATCACCGTTCCTGAGCAGAAAAAAACTTCATCATCCGGATGAGGAAAAACCATTAACACACGTTCATTCATGGGTTCTACGCTCCTTATAGAGGTTCTAGACTAATATGTAGAGCAACTTGGAGTTTTCCGTCCTCGTCATGCCCTTCTAGTAGTAATCGACCTTTTACATCTTGATCATAGACATTTAACCCCTCAGCATAAACCCATCCTATTGGAATTTTAAGTCCTACACGATAGGAGTCATTTCCTTTAATCTGGGCCCGCTCAATATAAACTTGGGCATTCCGAATAAACGTTCCAATGGGACGATTCACGTAAGCCCCTAGTGTTGTTTCAAGATGAATATAACAGGATTTCCCTACAAACGTATCTAAATAGGACTGAACCTCCATTAACTGAATGGTCTTCAATCGCCATCACCTTACCATTTCTTTCTAAAATATAACGTTACTCTTTATTTTCTATGAAAACATCTAAAAAATCAAAGAAAATAGGGAGTACCAGCACACTCTTGGCCAGTCTCCCTTAATTGACATTTGTGATGCTCACAAACATCTTCCCGTAGCAAAGTTTAAAAAAACATGTAGAGCAACCCTCGAGCTCATATCTCGAACATCACGGGTAGGATCCACACATACCATATCCATTCCAACCACCTTAGACCACTGTCCTAGGTATTGGGCAGACCAAAACAATTCGTCTGGCGATACGCCTGAAGGGCCTATCGCAGGTACCCCTGGAACATAACATTGATCTAGTACATCGATATCATAGGTTAAGTAAACAATATCTACTTTTTCCTCTAGATAGTCCTTTGCCCATTCAACAATCGGTTGCATTCCTTTCTTTTTCACATCATTCGACGAGAACAACGTCATACCTTTCTCCTCTGCATAGGAACGATAGGGTTTTGAATTAGCAAAGCTACGCAACCCAATGGTAACCATATCCTCCCCGCGAAGCACTCCTTTCTCAAGTAGACTTCTCATAGGGGTTCCATTGGAAGGACCGCCGTACTTCGTATCTCTGACATCCAGATGGGCATCAAAATGAATTAAACCAATTCGTTTAGATGTTGCACGGGCTAGACCCGCAATAATAGGGTACGTGATGGAATGATCTCCCCCAATGAAAACACCTGTGGTGGAGGGATACTCTCTCCATAAGTACTCCGCCGATCCTGCAATATTGCGATGACATTGGAGAATATCCGTCACATGCATCGCCACATCCCCAAAGTCTGCCGCCTGAAGCTTATTTAATTCCACATCTTCATCCCAATTGTAGGCTTGAAAAGAAGACCAAAGCTTACGGAAGGACTCAGGATGCGTATGAGCCCCCGAAAAGGTAATGGAGCTCTTAGAGAGCGGAACCCCAATGATAGATAAATCCGCCTTACTGGCACCTTGCTGGATCCATTCACTTAAGGGAAAGGTGTAGGGGTCTGCTTTTCCGCCTCTATATTGAATTGTGGGTGAAACGAGAAAATTGGTCATGTGTATCTAAATCACCACACTTTCCTCAATAATCAACTCCCCATCTGTTGCATTTAATCTCGCCTTTACCCCAAAAGGTAAGGTAACCTTGGTAAAACAGTGACCGGCTTGCAGATTGTAAACGGCGGGCTTTCCAAATGGCGTTAGAATATTTTCTGCAACCTGTAAAATATTAAATCCATGAGCATAATTTTCCGACTCACACTCGGTGAAGCTTCCAAGCACAATCCCCGAAGCATCCTTGAACTTCCCAGCTAAAGCAAGCTGCGTAAGCATACGATCTACCTTATAGGCCTCTTCGCCAATCTCTTCAATAAACAAAATTTTCCCCTTGGTATCCAACTCATATGGGGTACCCATCAAGGCCGAGATCAAAGTAAGATTCCCTCCAATTAAAACCCCCTCTGCAACACCCTCAACCAAAGGAATTAGTCTTTCATGATCAGGATTCTGTATTCTGCCAATGGGAGAGCCCTGGGTAACAGCTTGAACCAAGCGGTCCTTCGTAAATTCATCGGCTTCCTTCGCAAGCTCCGACGCGGCCATAGGCCCATGAATTGTGGCCAAGCCGCACTTCTTATGAAATGCCAAATGCAGGGCTGTAATATCGCTATATCCTATGAATATTTTTGGATGTTTAGAAATCAGTTCGTAATCAAGTAAACTTAAGAGTTGTGGGCTCCCATATCCCCCACGTAAACACAAGATCGCGTCCACATCGGAATCAGTAAACATACTCTCCAATTCCTTCGCCCGACTAACAGGATCGCCTGCTAAATAGCCGCCATATTCTTGATATACGCTATCTCCCACTTTCACTTTAAACCCTAGGCTTTCGATCTCCGCAATCCCTCTTTCTACTGCTTCACGCTTTGCTGGTCCTGCAGGTGCCGTTAAACCAATTGTATCGCCCGATACAAGCGCTCTTCCCTTTAATATCATGAATCATCTCACCTTTATTTTTATCCGTTATTTATTTATATTACCATTAATTTCAAATCATGTTTTGCTCAAAATGACGAACCCCCCGCGCAAACGCGGAGGGTTAAATGGAGGTGCGGTGTCTAAGATGGACTATTAGTATGACCTTCAGCCACCCACCTTATACATTTTTCTTAAAGTCTTTTCCCAAATAAGAACCGACCTTTCCAGTGGGCGTTAAAGTCGCCCATTATCACACCAGGTGAACCATAGGTGTGGAGAATTTTATTGTTGCCGGCGTAAATTCCTACGTGTCCTACTATTCGGTTGCTGCTGTAGCGCCCCGGAGTGTAAAAAAACATCAAATCACCAGGTTGCAAATTATTCATGGAGACCCTACGCCCCACATCAGATTGGCTTCTGGAACTCCGAGGAAGATTGACACCGAAGTTCTTGTAAACATGTTGCGTAAAAGATGAACAGTCAAATGTTCTATTTCTTGAGGAATAACCATCTGTACCAAACTTGTAGGGTACGCCCAAAAACTTTTTACCGTATTGAATGACCGCAGTTCCACTGAGATTAGCCCTACTTTGTGTAGTTGCCCCATCCCCTGCATTCTCAAACGTTAAACGAGGAAGCTCGACGGTTCTTGTCGTTGCATTCCAAGTGACTGGAGCATTAAGCAAAGAAGATATAGATGGCTCTGTAAGATGAAGCTTGCCGTTAATGAGAACAGGCGGCGATGGTAGCGGAACCGTCCGATCTCCGGATAAAGCCTGCGAATCTCCAACTCTAACCCGGTAGAGGGGATCTGTAAAGCCAAACTCCCCCATTTTCTGTTCCTCATCCCAATGACTGCGCAAATCCAGCGCCTTCATCACGGGATCAAGCGGGATAAGGGCTTGACCATTATTATGTACCCGAACGGTAATATCTTTAGCAGCAACATTTCCCTGGCTGACAATCTGTACATTCTCAATGGTGGAAGTTTGTTGTACCCGAGCTTCATTACCTGGAGTATTACCACAGGAAGCAAGAAGAACTCCAGCCACAACCAGCGGAGTAAAACGCGCAAAAAGGCGTGTTGTTCCCAATTTGATCACCTCTAAAGAAGTAGTAGCGTATTCGTATACGCTTGTTCTTTAGGGTGCAATTTTCTTAGAAGGAATATACACTTAAGCCTGTGAAGTAATCGGATGTTTAAAATACTTTGGCAACTCCAAGCCCTCTTTTGCCCTCATAAATAGTTTCTCACCCCCTATAAACAATGCCTTGTCCAAGGAGGGATCAGCAGGTGTGAAATAAAAAATGACTTCCGTCGTTTCATGGGGACAAATTCTTTGTAAGACCCTTTCCAAATTCACTTCTCTTTGAGCGATAAGATCAAAGAGGTGAAGAGTATTCCCATCCAACTTATAAATAATAATTACTTCTTCTTCTTCGATAAAGTAAATATCATTACTGAATACGTTTATGCAATAAAAAAGAAGAATTCCTTCTGCCTGCTTACTCCCAAACAACGGTGAGACAGGCCATCTCCTTGACGCAAAGTTAAAGATAAAGGACAAGTCCCGTTTGTTTGACCCATCCAGCTTTACTAGACCGTTCAGAACAGGAGAGGAGGAGTTGGTGTAACTTAAGGAAAACTGAAATTCGTCTACTGGCTTAAATCCAAATTTAGGATAATAATCAAGTACGCTATGATTGGCGAAAAGATAAATGAGATCGACTTGATTTTCATCATCCTCTAAGACCTTCTTCATCAAACTAGCAGATAACCCTTGGTTCCGGTATTCTGGCTTCGTCATTACGGTTCCAAGTTGAATAGCCTTTCTTTGTTGGCCTTCAATCATAAGACTTATCTTATTGACCGAGACATTGGCAACCATCTGCTCTCCATCCCAATAAGAATACGGTACATATCGATCATCCCAATATCCATGAGAAAACCAGGTTTCAAAGCTAATTCCAAAGATCTGTTTTGCCATCTGATCAAATGATTCACGATACCTTCGTTCCTGTTGATAGCCTTTTACGAATAATAGTTCTTCCATATAAAATTTCTCCTTTTCTCTCTTTCTCTAGATTAATACCTTTCTGACGTAAATCAAGTATGTTAAGTTACACTCATTCTAAATAAAAAAGGTTCTTCCGCAATAAAGCAGAAAAACCTGACAAGTCACTTTTTATACTAAATTCATAGGAAGGATGATATCCACAGTTGTACCTTTGTTACACTCACTTTGAATTTGAATTCGTCCTCGATGCTCCTCAATAATTTTAAAACTAACCATAAGTCCAAGTCCTGTTCCCTTTTCTTTATGAGAATAGAACGGCTCCCCAAGATGAGGCATTCGATCCGCCGGAATTCCATGTCCCTCATCCCGCACTTGGATCACCAGCTGTTCTCCTTTGATCGACAAACTGATATAGATCTTCCCACCTTTTGGCATAGCCTCCATAGCATTCTTAAGTATATTAATTAAGACTTGCTTGATCTTGTATTCATCACAATTAATGATGGGTACCATACCGCTCGTCTCTAACTGAATCTCAATTCCATCCATTAAAGCTTGTGTTTCGATGATCGATAACGTATCCTTTATTAATTTCGTAATACTTCTTGGTTCAAAGTTCGTCACTTGGGGCTTTGCAAGGGACAAGAACTCAGTAATAATGGTCTCAATACGCTTTAGTTCATCGAGCATGATACCAACGAAGTGCGAATCAATACGATCTTGGAAAAGCTGAATGAAACCTTTAATAGAGGTCAGGGGATTTCTAATCTCATGGGCGACAGCAGCGGCCAATTGACCGATGACAGCCAGCTTATCTGACCTTCGCAATAGCTCCTCCGTTTGTTTTCGCCCGCTAATATCTCTACTAATTACAGAGAAAGCCACGACTTCTCCTTGATGGTCTCGAATGGGGGAATAGGTGTTGCTAACCTCTAAGTGATGGCCATCTTTATGTTTCCTTACCGTCTCAATGCCCACTAATTCCTCTCCAGAAAGCACTCGACGTTTAAGGTCTGCAGCTTCCATCCTCAGGTGATCCGGTACTAGGCAGTTGTCGGATAACTCTTCTGCCTTCCATCCAAACATCAACTCCATCGCACGGTTAACCCGGATGAATCGTCTATCAATATCCAAAACCGCAATTCCATCCGCACTGTGCTGGAACAGAGATTCTAATTGTTCTTTCATTTGGCGGAGCTCCGTTTCCATACTCTTTCTTACTGTAATATCCCTGCCTATCGTGACAAGATGCTTTGGAACTCCTTTACCATCAAAGTGGGAGGACTTTAGAATATCATACACCTTAGATGTTCCATCCGGCTTTTGTACTTCGTATTCAAAATGCTGGGGAGTAACTCTCATCCATGCCTCTCTGTCAGAGTAATGGCAATCTAGGTATAACTCTTTGTACTGTTCGTTTAATTGAGCTAACTCCAAGAAATCCCTGCCTCTATAGTCCAAACCATCCATTCCAAAAATATCTAAGGCTGCTTGATTGATTTCCAGTAATCGATTCTCTGCATCTTTCACCAATACAATATCTGGAATGGTATGGATTAATAACCGAAGTTGCTCTTCACTCGTTCTTAGAGCCTCTTGCGACGTCTTCTGTTCCGTAATGTCTTTGGCGATTCCAAATACCCCAACAATCTGTCCACCTACCACAATTGGAATGTTGGTAACCTGAACTGGGACACGATACCCTAACTTATGAACAGCTAGCGTTTCATAAGTTTGTGGTTCTCCTTGAACCGCTCTCGAGAAGTGTTCCATCGTCGTCGTCAAACATTCTGGAGCTATAACACGAGTAACATCGCCAAGCAACTCCTCACTTGAGTATCCTAGAATCCTCTCTAAAGACGTATTATGGGAAAAGATCTCTCCCTCTAATGATAAAGAAAACACACCATCCGGATTGTTTTCGAACAACGACTTATAACGTTGTTCACTTTCCTCTAACTTTTGCTCTTGGACTCTACGGCTTGTCACATCACGTCCTACCACTACGAATCGTTGAACCTGTCCATCCTCCTGGATCACTGGCTTTCCTTTAACCTCCATAATGAGGAAGTGTCCTTGTTTATGACGGTAACGAAATTCCACCACTGACGTGTTTTTTTCATCTGCCATACGTCGGAAAGAACGTCGCACATGGGATAAATCATCCGGATGCACGAGATCAAACACACACAAGCCTTGGTACTCAGCCTGACTATAACCAAGTGTGAATTCATTTGCGGGAGAAGCATAGACCACTGTACCATCTCTATTAAGTACAGAAATCGTATCACTTGTATGTTCGGCAATCATTTGAAATTTCGCTTCTGTTGTTGCTAGAAACTCTTGTTCTTTCCGTTCACGTTCAATCGCTAATCCTGCGAGATGGGCGCATGTCTCAATCATCTCTAATTCAAAGGCTGTAGGGTGCGAAGGAACCGCGTGATAGACGCTAAAAACACCTAACAATCGACCTTCCATCATAATGGGAATCGACCAACAAGCGCGTAGTTGATACGTTTGGGCTAAGGAGTGAAATTTCTCGTGCAGCTTATCTTGTAATATATCCGGGACAATAACTGAAGTTTTATAATAAGCTGCCCTCCCACAATATCCGCCCTCAGGTCCCACGTTAGTCTCAATCATATCGGTCGTAAAAAACTCCTGTAAGTTCGGAGCATACCCTAGCTTTAGACGGTTATCACTTTCATTCATGAGCAGAACCGAACAATACACTCTTCTATTTAAATGCTCTTCTATGTTAAGGGTAATAGCCTCTAGTATTTCAGTAACAGAACGACCCTGAACAATCATTCCAACAGTTGACTGGTACAGATGCAATAAAAATTTTAATTGTAGATGAAGAGCGGGACTTGACTTTTTCATAAGACCTCCTTCAGGCAAACCATAAAACGAATTAAATTCTATTTTAGGCAATAAGAGTAGGATTAAAAAGACCTTCGACAAAATATTACAAAAAATTATTTACAGCATAAAACTAACCCCTTCACCAAATAATGTAATAGGGAAGGCGTCAGCCCAACTATCATTCATGAAAGGGAGGAAGCATTATGCCCACTCGAAACAGAAAAGAAATGGCTCCAAAACGAATTCGTGGAGAGAGCAATTTAGAAGAGCGCATGGAAGAGATGATGGATGCAGCAGGAGTCGCAGAAGAGATATCTAATCAAACCATGAACAGTGAAATGCGGGATAAGACCTAAGAGGAAGCACATTGTGCTTTCCTTTTTTTATATAAACAGAATATTCCCTTCCATAGTGGAGAATACTATTCTAATATCAATAATGTAAAAGGAGAAAACTGATGAGTATTCACTCTAAGAGAAAGCTAATTCATATTGGTAGTTTTATTCTTGGCTTTGGATTTCTAGGAGCATTAGACGGCATTATCTTTCATCAACTTCTTCAATGGCACAGTGTCATCATGGAAACGGATCGTCAGGGACAAATTGTAAGTGACGGGGTATTTCACTTTGCCGTTACGATCGCCCTTGTTGCAGGAGGAGTTCTATTATGGCTAGGAGACAATCCTACTGACCATGCAAGAGGTATAAAACTTGTGATCGGTGGATTTTTAATTGGAGGAGGCACATTTAATTTGGTGGAAGGGATCATTAACCATCATATCCTTCAGATCCACCGTGTTAAACCAGGTGATCCCCATGCCCTAGCCTATGATTTGGCCTTTCTAGCAAGTGGAATCCTACTTATTCTTATCGGTAGAGTGATTAAACGACAAGGAAAAGGAAAGAGAGATGTACAGATTAATTAGCTTTTTTATAATTTCAACCTTTGTTTCAGTTATGCTCTACCTTCATACGCAGTATGGTCACCACACGGTCAGTCACCCTAATCATTCTCATTCCACCCTTTCTATTCCTAGTGGACATCCAATCCCTTCCCTCGATGGTTGGGTTCGGCAAGATTTGTCAGGATCTTGGTTACTTCATGTGTCGCCAAAGAATTTTGTCTTTACCCCAGAAGAAACAGGGGAGGAGAAGGTGAATTATAATAAAGGACATGCTCACCTTTACATTAATGGGGAAAAAGTAAATCGGATTTATGGAAACTACTATAATTTAGATTACTTAGACCCCGGAACCTATCATATTAAAGTTCGATTGCATGCGAATAATCACGCTATACTCACAGTCAATGGACAAGAGATCGGGTTCAGTCAGGAGTTAATCGTATTAGAATAACGGAGTCGGTCTAGCTTTGAGAACACCATCTTTACCCCTATCGATAATAAAGATGGTGTTCTCCCTTCAAGAGCTTCTCCACTCTAAACGCCAGCCAAGGCATTGCGATCATCTGCTTGAGGCGGCTGTTCCATCCATTCGTTGTCGATCATCATCTGTGCTCCTTCACCAGCATATAGGCCGATCTCGGCCATAAGTCTCCCATACGCGGCGACAACATCCTTTCGTGCACTTATTGCCAGTGAAGCTCCATAGTCAGCCATACCAACAGAAATGACTTGGGCTACATGTGCCATCATTAATCGATCTGAAAAAGGTGAAACCGTAGAATTCGTTACGGTATCATCCCAAGTCATCGGAACTTTTAGCTCACTGTTGTTTAAAAATTCACCCAAGATACCAATATGCTTACTTGCCAAATCTCTGCCTTCCACCATAAATTCCCTTACCTTATTCGACTTCGCTACTTGACTAAACCCCATGACCAGAGCTTTGCCCAGCGCATTCGTTTGGATATTGGCATAAAGATGACTTACTTCTATTGCCAACAAGGGTCTGTGTTCCTTTCCCATTAAATCCCCTAGAAAGGTCTGTCTCTTTACAAATTCCGTCTTTGATGGTATCGAAATAAATGGAGCTCGTACATATAAACCTTTATGCAGCAAGAGGTTCGTTGCTTGATTGTCTAGTTCCGTGGCATCCTTTAGCCATTCGTTGTATATATTTCGAATATCCTCACGAGCAGCCAACCCTAATGACATTCCATAAGCCGTTAATCCGATTCGAGCCATTTGTTTTATGTAATGTAAATAGAAGGAATCTCCGAACAATGCAGGGGCCTTGTGATTTATGTCTTGGTCTGTATAGCCTATAGGAATGGGGTGATTTTCCTTCTCAAATATTTCCGTAATTTTTGTAATATGCTTCTCGGATATTTCCAATGAGAACTCGATCAGTGGTTTAATTTGCATATCTTTTACCGTCTCTTGAAAATGCTTTAACATACAAATGGCTATCGCATCATTCATATAATTTGTCCATAAATTAGATATCTCTGATGAAGTCAACCTAATGTTATGATTAGAATCCATCCCTAACCCTCCAAGTACGCAATATATCTTTTAGTATTCTAAATAACCTTACATTTTATTCCAATTCGATCTTGACATAAAAAAAAAGACACTATCTAAGTGTCTGCCCAACTTCATATTCCGATTTCTGAATGGATACGAATTCTTCCCACATATTCATAAACAGATCAATTAAATGGGGATCAAATTGAACTCCCCTACCTTCCCATAATATATCTCTCACCTTTTCTACTGGGAAAGCCGGTTTATACGCACGTTTAGATAACAAAGCATCAAATACATCCACAATGGCGACAATTCTACCTTCCAGAGGAATGGCTTCCCCAGCCAAGGATTTGGGATAACCCTTCCCATTCCACCACTCATGATGGGTTTCTGCTATTCGAGCAGCCATCTGCAACACGGGCAGTTCTAGATTGGATAGAATCTGATGACCTATCTCAGCATGAGTTTTCATTGATTCTCGCTCTTCGCTCGTTAACGAGCCTGGTTTACTGAGGATAGAGTCAGGGATTCCAATTTTTCCAATGTCATGGAAGGGGGCTGCCGTCCGGATATGTGAAATAAATGTTTCATCACACCCTACGAGACGTGCCAATTCCGCAGATAGTCGGCCAATTCGAAAAACATGCTCTCCTGTATCTGCATCCTTATATTCTGCAAGGTGTAAAAGCTGCTCAATCGTTTCAAAAATGACCTTGCCCTCTTGTGTGCTATCCTGCATGGTTAACAAGGCACGAGATAAACCAAAGATTTTAGTTTGAGGAATATGTCTTATCTTATAAAACTGGTCAACTCCATTTTTATCCCAGACAAATAACGTTCCATCTCGATCTCCTGATACGATCGGGCAATCGGGGCAGCGAAAATGACGCCCGCGAAGTAATTCATAGCATCTTTTTCCCCTATAATCGACATTCGTCGTTCCATCTCGTTTAGCAATCATTTGTTTGATACGTTCATCCAACCAAGTAATCTTACCAAAATCGGACATATCAATTTCGTAAGCATAGATTCCAAGTACATTTAGATCACGGAAAAATAGATATGGTGTGTAAACCTCTTGCAAAACAGCCAAGGTGTAATTTACCAAATGATTCAGAGCGGTAAAAAAACGGATGAGTTTAGGCTCAGGCATACGATCTCTCACTAGAACATCACTAACCGCTTGCACCAAGCAGTCTCCAACTACCGAGTAGAAATATTGATCTACCCTGCCTTCTATAACAAGACTGCTCCAATCACGTAACGTTCGGTAAAACTCATCAGATGCCACATATATCCGATCTTGAAAAAACTGAATTAACATTTTTTCCATTGTAAGAGTAGTTTCTTCCTCTTCGGTAGGCACTTCTAACAAAGATGGGTGTTGATGGAGGCGTTGTTGATATAATTGCCTAAATTTCTTTGAAATGCTGGAGGATTGGAATGTCACCATACCCCCATATTCATTTAGTACCTCTATATCTTCATTTGTAAAGCCTACAAGATATCGAATGCGTTCCATCTCATAATGTAAGGGATTCGCAGCTCGATCCACTTCTTGCTGATTATAAGATCCTAGTATAATCTGTATATCAAAATTAAAAATGGAGTGGATGGCTTGTATCAGACTCGCCTCTTCTTCAGGTATCTCTCTATGTATAATAGATATTAGAATCTCCATATACCGATTGTAAGTGGCAACATACCAAGTAAGACCGAGCCCTATGCGGGCATGAACTTGCCCAACTCGATACCGGTCCTCAATATACTTATCATCAATATAGCCAGCCATAGAATCCATTAGGTATTTTTTTTGTGCACTCTTCAAACGACTTAGTGTACTGTGTTGATCAATTATCGTTCTAAAACTGGGTTCTTGATAGATCTCGTCATAGAGCTTATCAACGATTTCTTCAATATATGGCATAATAGTTGATTGATGCCGTGCCAAAATTAAAAGTTGTTCCTCAGTCAACCCCATATAATGAATCTGTTTTAAATGATCTTTGTTTTGAACTTGAATTCGAGTTTTCGTCTGTAACATGGTAACCTCCTGAGAACCAATCAGCATCAAGTAAATAAAAAAAACCGACCTATAATGGTCGGTTGCACTACTAGCTCCTAATCTTCCAAGTGCCCATATACAGAAGACTCCTCATTGCTTACATAACGATCGTATGGAATTTGCTTTCTAATATCATTTTACATGATTCACACTTCGAGGAAAAGTGTTATTTATATCGATTCCAATTTACACTGTTTACAACGTGGGAATGATACTTACTTATTAACGGGAAAAGGAACCTGTGTCGACTTATTCCTATCACCCCGATACGACAGCCTTCTTCTTATTATATTTCTTCTCATAATGTTTGCTAAATCCAATAATAAGCGGCGTCATGATCATGGAAGGAAGAAACCAGAGCAAAGGACTGACCGATTCTATATCTAGCAATCTAGGTGCTCCGAACACTGTAAAGGCAGTCACCGTAGCAATACAACAGCTTAACATCCCAATGATATGTTCGATGATCCAACGCATCTTCTTCATCGGTGTGATGATCCAATAATAGAGCTGCGTTGCTCCAAGAAAGACTCCGATTAGAGGAAACCACTGAAGTAAGGGAAATCCCAGTCGAAAGCCATAAATACTTATTCCTACCCCTGAGATCAGGAGTAAGGATGACAAGAGTAGGTCTACCCACTCACGATGTTTCCCTTGATGCTTTTTAAATCGTAGAACACGGACCCCATACCAAGCTGTTCCCCCACTTAAGATGGAGATAAAAACCAAGAACCATGAGAAAGCTATGGTATCTAAGTCACTTTGAGGGGATAGGATCCGATAGACCCCCATGTACAAGGCCGAGACCGAAACTGTAGCCATTGATGCGACATACACCCACCCTACTCGATTATGAACCTTGCCTCCTTTTTTCGTCAGGATCGGCACCCAGAAAATCGATAGAGCAAGAAATCCTGCAGCGATATGAAGCCACCGAAAAAAATCCATAAACATAATAAGCCTTGTTTCTCCTTTAAATTTTTCTTTCATTGTACCCCAATGTTTTCCAGCCAGCAATCACGGTTTTAATATCACTTTAATACATCCCTCTTTCTTGTGCGCAAATATATCGTAAGCTCTCTCCGCTTCCTTAAGACCGAGCTGATGAGTAATAATATCGTTAGCCACCAATTTCTTCTCGCGTAGCATCCGATAGAGTGGGGGAATAAGGTGGGTTGCCGGATTCAACCCCATTTTTAAAGTAATATTTCTTGAAAATAAGTCTCCAAGCGGAAATCCCTGATAACGGATACCATAGATTCCTGTCAGTTGGATCGTCCCTCCCTTTCGTACGACTTGGGAAGCCATCCTTATCGCCCCCATAGCTCCTCCTTGAAGCATAAGAGCAGTCTGCACTAGCTCAAGAGGTGTGAATACCCCATTCATCCCTACACAATCAATGACCACATCCGCTCCACCACGCGTTTCTTCTTTAAGCAATAGACCTAAATCATCCACTTCTTTAAAATTAAAAGCTTCTACTTTATTCGTTCGTTGAGCATGTTCTAACCGATAAGGAACGTGATCGATTGCTATCACTCTTTCTGCTCCCAGAAGCCAAGCCAACTTCTGCGTAAGCAGTCCGATTGGCCCGCTGCCTAATACAATCACCGTGTCTCCTGGTTTAACTCCAGCATGAAGGACGCTCCAGTAAGCTGTAGGAAGAGCATCTGTCAGTAAGAGAAGCTCTTCATCTGCTATCTCATTATCCTGTGGAATGAGAAAGGACGTATAATTGGCAAAAGGAACACGAAGTAACTCCGCTTGGCCACCATCATAATCTCCGAACAATCTAGAGCAACCAAAGGCAGACCCTACCTCTGCTTCTCGATTTGACACGTCACACTGAGATTCTAAACCCTCCTGACAGAAAGAGCACTGCCCACAAGCGATGCAGTATGGAATGACGACTTTATCTCCTTTCTTGAGATGGTGTACTCCAGCTCCCAGATCCTCAACAATACCGATTGTCTCATGACCAAGTATAAAGCCCTTTTCCATGCTTGGAATCATACCGTAATAGAAATGAAGATCAGAGCCGCAAATTGAACTGTGAGTTACTCTGATAATCATATCATCCTGGGCCTGAATCACAGGATCTTGAACATGTGTAATCCCTACATTCATGATTCCTTGATAGGTTAATGCTTTCATTTCGCTTTCTCCCCCGGGTCGTGGATGGAAAACAGATACATGATTAATGCATCCTGTTCCCTCGATGTAAAACCAGCTTGATCATCAACCCAGTAACTATGCCCTTCCCCTGTCACGTGGGCTAAATCCTTTGCCTGCCGATTAGCTTGAATGACCCGTCTTCGCAATTCACGATCAATCATCGCTCTCATACTATTGAAAGGATCGGGTTGAACCCCCCGGTGGAGAGTAAGGGATGCTCCGACTTCTTTCTCCAGATCTTTCCCCACAGAAACCCCTCCATCATGAAGATAGGGAACTGACCAGTACAGACCAAGTAAGCTTGGCACTTTATACCCCCCATTTGTTTTATCGTGTGCCCAAGCCAGTTTCAATTGGTCTCGCTGATCTTCTGTAATTGTTATTGGGACAGATTGTGCACTATCAGGAATTGGTACGGGTGTATTCTTGCTCCACATAGACGGCTCTGCAAAGAATCTTTCCGTTAGCTGAAACCCTCTTGCCCTGCTTGCTTCCGTCCCTACCTCCTTAACAGGAATTATTCGGTTATTCGTAAGATAATCACCCGCATGACAGGTTACACACCCTGCACGAATAAACACTTCTTTTCCTATTTCAACTGTTTGGTTATCCACTTCTATCTCGGGCTTAGGCACTCTATTTGTATTCATCCAAGCTGACATCGCATTGACCTGCTCCCAAGCCTTATAGCGTGCAGATCCTTGAAAATGACCTACGCTAGATATATAGGAAATCTTAGGATAAAATGGGGCCCTGATCAATTCATTCACCCCCGTCACACCTGGAGTTGGATCAATTTTAGCTAAGAACTCGCTCGGTTTTTCTTGCAGACTCGGCTCATAACGGTATTTAGATGTCGCAGCATTTTGTAGTACTGTTCCAAGATAAACTTCTTTATCAATGCCAAGAACAGGTTTACTGATTTCTGTTTGAGAAAGGCCATCCGTATTCTGCGCATGAGCGTTGTTAATGGCAGCACTCAATCCTTGATAGGGACCAATGAGACCTTGCCCGCTCCAGCCATAAGGGTGATCACCAAGGGTAAAGCTATCAGGAATTTGCACAGGATTGTTCATGAAATCAAGAGTGGTGTCATTACTCCCTCTTGGCCACTTCACAAGATCCCGGTCGACTGTTTCTTCGAGGATTTTAGGATCCGGTAGACGGACAATTTTTCCTTCGGAATCCTTTATTGTGCGATCTGAATCAATTAAATAGTCCTCAAGGCTCTTTATGTCTGTATGTGTAAAGTAGGAGGCAGTGTTCGTCCCCATGGCTAGCATCCATCCAACGTTCAGATCTGTATTAGGAACACCTTGCATCACCTTTCCTGTTTTCCCATCCACAGTAGCGTGACAAAGCGCACAGCTAATCCCTGCTTTCAACCTTCCATCGTCAAAGGTAATCTTCACCCCCAGCGGAGAATAAGCTCCTTTCGCAACATCAAGTCCGGTATCGAAAAGTTCTCCTTTTTGAAAGCTTTTGTCGCCAACCTTAAAAGATTCGGCTAACTCTACCTGTAGGTTTGCTGTACCTCTTCCTCCAAGGGAAATAACCGCTTTCGTTATATTTGCCAACGTCAAGGGGCCATCGAAAGAACCCATAATATCCGTAAAAAATACTTCATTACCAAACGTTTCCTCATAAAACATCTTTCTTCCTAATTCTAATGTTGAGGAACTATAATCTTCATTTGCTTGTACACGTACTGTAGTCAATTGCTCAGGATTCTTTACCTTTGGCTTAGAGGGTGAATAGATATAGGTAGGATTGGAGCCGAACCATGAAATGGAAACCAAAACAAGCGTAGACAGTGTGACAAGTCCTAACTTAAACATTTTTAGATTCCTAAACATACTTACCTCCACTTATTTTCTATAAGAGCTATCACCATAGTCTTCCAATAAAGTGGTTTTTCTAAAATTGAAAGTCGGAATAAAGTATTGACAATTGAGATTGATAAATGTTATCATAAATATATGAGATTGATTATCACTTCTTGTGATAATGATGATCATTAGTAAATACATAAAAGGGTGGAGAGAAACTTGAAGAAGATTAAATGGATGTCAACATTTCTAACCGCAGCGCTTGCAACCTCGCTTCTTAGTGCATGCGGAGCTGGTCAAACACAGCCAACACAACCAGCCCAGGAAGCACCTAAGGCAGATGCCGCACCAAAAGAACCTGCAGGGCCTCAAGAAGTTAATGTCTATACCGCGCGTCATTATGAGATTGACGATAAATTATTTGAAGAGTTTAAGACCAAAACAGGAATTACTGTTAACGTCGTTAAAGGAAAAGCTAACGAATTAACTGAACGCTTAAGACGTGAAGGCAGCAGCACACCTGCCGACCTCTTTGTCACGGTTGATGGTGGCGCATTGAGTAATGCTGAAGAGTTCTTCCAGCCTCTTGAGTCCGAAACGATTGCTAAGCAAGTGCCTGAGCAATTCCGTGATAAGGAAAACAATTGGGTTGGAATCTCTACTCGCGCGCGTGTGATTGTTTACTCCAAGGATCGTGTTCAACCAGACCAATTATCCACGTATGAAGATTTAGCTACTGACAAGTGGAAAGGAAAAGTATTGGTTCGTTCTTCTTCAAACCAATACAACCAATCCCTATTAGCATCCTTCATTGAATTGAACGGAGCAGAGCAAACGGAAGCATGGGCAAAGGGAATCGCAAACAATTTGGCGCGCGATCCTGAAGGCGGAGACCGAGATCAGATAAAAGGTATCGTTGCCGGTCTTGGAGATGTTGGAATTTCCAATACCTATTATGTAGGCTTAATGCTTAATTCTAAGGATCCAGAAGAAGTAAAAGTGGCTGAACAAGTTGGTGTATTCTTCCCTAACCAAGATACAACTGGGACACACCTCAATATTAGTGGAGTTGGTTTAATCAAGTCCAGCAAGAACAAGGAAAATGCTATCAAATTGGTAGAGTACCTAACTTCCAAGGAAGCGCAAACCCTTTCTGCCAACGAAAACTTCGAGTTCCCAGTGAATCCAGAAGCTGATCTTCCAGAACTGCTTAAAACATGGGGAAGCTTTAAAGCACAAGACTTAGATTATACCGTACTAGCAACAAACAATAAGCAGGCAACCGAAATCATGAACAAAGTAGGTTGGAAATAATCCGACATCAACGAGTAACAGGCCCCTGTTACTCGTTTTTCATTACCCGCAGTTTCTTGACAAATTTCGCAGGCAGATGGTAGGATACAAGGGAGCGATAATCATTATCAACTTTTATATGAATTGAGTGACGCCCTGTGCCGAATGTACGTTACATCAGAGACCTACGGAGACAACTTCATAGCTGGTGGTTTCCGAGTGTTATTGCTGCCTTCATTATCTTGCTCCCCATACTATCCATACTTATTACAATAATTCAACCCGCTAATGAAAATTGGGAGCATATCCGACAATATGTATTAATCGAAGCCATCATTCAATCAACTCAATTGGTCCTACTTACCGTGTTATTCACCGCTGTTCTCGGCGTCAGTTTAGCTTGGCTTGTCACTGCTTATGATTTTCCTATGAAGCGATTTTTCAGTTGGGCCTTGTTGCTTCCGCTAGCTGTCCCACCCTATATTGCAGCTTATACCTACAGCAATATGTTTAGTTATACGGGAATTGTACAGAAGACCATGCGGACTTATTTTAACTACTCTCCTGATCCTAGCTGGTTTGGGGTCATGTCCATGAGAGGCGCCGTTATGATTTTCACTCTCTTTCTTTTTCCGTATGTCTTCTTATTAACTAAATCCTTTTTCGCACGCCAAAGTGCCTCATACATCGAGAATGCCAGGTTACTTGGACGTGGCCCAATGGGTACCTTTTTCACCGTTGCTCTCCCCTTGTGTCGCCCGGCTCTTGTAGGGAGTCTTATGCTGGTGATGTTTGAGGTATTGAGTGACTATGGGGTTGTAAGCTATTTCGGTATTCAAACCATCTCGACAGCTATCTTTAATACCTGGTTTGGTATGTATGATGTAGATTCAGCCGTTCGATTAGCTTCGTGGCTTATGATTGGAATTTTAGGGTTATTCGCCCTTGAACATTTTCTTCGAAGCAATCGTAAATATAGCGCATCCACGAGCAAGGCCCGATCCTTTTTACCGCAACGACTTCGTGGGGGAAGTGCATGGATTGCCTGGTTCGCATGTACTTTCGTATTTGCTCTCTCTTTTCTTATCCCACTACTCCAGTTATTGGTTTGGGCTGTTTGGTCGTTTGAAAGTGTGTGGACCTCTTCTTTCTATATGTTAATGAAGAACACATTTACAGTGGCTGCTATTGCCACCGCTATTATTATGGTCGTATCCGTTGTCGTAGCCAATAGCTGCCGCCTCCAGTCCAATTTGTTCTCCAACATCTTAGCGAAAGCTGTTACTTCAGGTTATTCTATTCCAGGAGCAGTCATTGCCGTTGGAGTTCTACATGTTTTCATTGGTCTTGATCACCAGATCTCCTCTTGGCGTGGGGAAGAGGGGCTTTGGCTTAGCCTGTCCATTGCCATGCTGATATTCGGCTATGTCGTTCGTTTCATGGCAACAGGCTATAATGCTGTAGAAGCGGGATATGAGAAGATGGGAGTCTCCTACCTTCAGGCTTCACGCCTACTAGGACTAGGAATCACTCGCACATTTTGGAGAGTAGATCTTCCTCTGCTCCGTCGTGCTTTGTTAACAGGCGGTATCCTTACGTTTGTTGAAGTGTTAAAAGAATTACCCTTGGCCTTATTACTTCGTCCCTTTAATTTTGAAACGCTAGCAACGAAGACTTACCAGTATGCTAGTGATGAACGTATATTTGAAGCATCCATACCCTCGCTTTGTATTATTGCAGTCAGCATGCTTTCCGTTTTCATATTTCATCGTATCGGAGAGGAGAAACAAGGATGACCGTTGTAGATGTTTGTTCCGTCTCATTTCAGTATGGCCGAAAACAAAAACCTGTCTTTCGTGATCTGACCTTTTCTATAGAAAAAGGAGAGATCGTTGGTGTAATTGGTGCAAGTGGAAGTGGAAAAAGTACCCTACTCCGTGTCATTGCAGGTTTAGAACACCCATCTGAAGGAAAAGTTATTCTCTCTGGTAAAACGGTTGTGGATGATAACATCTGCTTGAATCCAGAACAACGAGGAGTTGGAATGGTCTTTCAGGACTATGCCTTATTCCCCCACTTAACCGTTGCTCAAAACGTAGCATTCGGTTTACATCGATTGCCTCGTTCGGAGAGAACCGTTCGGGTACAAGAGATGTTAGAACTGGTGCACCTAAGCGAATATAAAGACCGCTACCCACACGAATTGAGTGGAGGTCAGCAACAACGTGTAGCTATTGCTCGCGCTCTTGCGCCACGCCCTTCACTTCTCTTAATGGATGAACCTTTTAGCAATTTAGACGCCGACTTGAAGAGCTCCATTCGGTGTGAGATCCAAGACATATTGCGTAAAGCTGAGATGACCTGTCTGTTTGTTACACATGACCATCAGGATGTAGAAGCCATCTGCGATCGAGCCATTAAGATGCAAGCAAGCTAACAAAAATAAGAAAAGCCTCTGGTTTTACACCAGAGGCTTTTCTTATTTTTACCATTATCGTGCTTTAACAACACCCTTGGTTTCCAAGCATGACTAATCCACCATTTTGGTCATCCAAGCTTAGTTCTTCTGTATACTCGATAATCTTGTTATCAATAGCCACAACAATTTCATTTATCGTTTCAACCTTGTCCTCTTCCATTGGCTCATCCAGAGCCAATCCCAACTTGGGACTTCCTCAGGACATCCCAGCAAAGAACACACGAATATTCTTAGCTCCATTTTCCGTTAGTACCCCTTGGATCATATCTCTTGCGGCATCTGTAATTTTCATTTTTGCACCTCACTCAATTTAGATTCACTCAGTATGTTCTATCATATCACTACACTCAGCTGTGATAAAGAGTGTACGGCACACCCTAGCCTTTTATATTCTCTAGAACTTTCTCTACTAATTCGTTTGCTCCCTCTGCTTCAATGGTCTCTAGTTGAATACGACAGAATGGCCTAACTCTGCATTGTAAGCATCTCCGGAAACAATCTACAACACGAACCTCCACAACCGAAGCATATTGCTCCTGAAGAATATCAATGGCTTCTTTGGCTTCCGTGGTATGAACATTCCGTTCACAAAATTTGGCCACTCTCAATGAACAAACGCCCTTTCTGTGTAAAACGAGCCTCTAGAAACCATTCTAGGGCTCGATTCATTACATCCTACTTTTCATAATGAGTAAACTGAATGTCTAGTGTACGTAGGTAAGTTTGCAAACCTGCATCTTGTATAGGGATAATGTACGCAGGTTCTCCCGACTCATTATGATGAGAATGCCATAGACCAGGAGGTGTAACAAACGCTTTTCCCGTTTCCCAATCGATACGAATGGGATCAATAATTTGGGCCGTCAAAGGATCTACTTTATCCCCCACTAACGTATACGTTCCTGGTGCTGCATAGGCAACGAAATCCAGTGCAACCGATTTATGGCTATGAGGAGCTTGGCTTGCCCCCACAGGAACGATCCCCAACATCGCCCATAACACATGGGTAATAGTTAGCGTTTGATCAAATCTTTGGTTGTTTAATAATATAGAAATTCGATTCTTAAGATGGGCATCCGGTGCATTAGCAACCTCTGATAACTTCGCATTAGCTTCCTCAGCAGTAAATAGCGTAGGTTCAAACTTCGCTTCTGTTGCTTTAGCTCCGAGGTAATCAAGAAGTGGCGTATCGAGAATATAGTAAATCGTCGTATTTTCTTTAGCAGTGTGGCGACTAGCTGATCCGGCTGGTAATGTAAGAAAATCCCCTTTTTCCCAATCGATCTTCTTCCCATTTACTGTGGTGCTACCCGCCCCAGAAATAATATAGTACAATTCGCTCGTCGCGTTTGGTTGGGTATCAATATGATCTTTAGCATTAATTCGAATAAACTGAGCAAGCAGCGATGGGCTTGTCGCTGGATACTCCGTTCTTAGCTCTTTCGATAAATCTAGAGTAATGATGCGAGTCTCCCCAGAATTGTACAGTTCCGGTCCAAATTCTTTAGCTGGTACAGGACTGATGATACCGCTCCCAATCGGATCCGCTGCCGTCGTATATTCAAGGAATTGCGCATCCCCAGTCCAGTTCTCATCTGCAGTTCCAACGCTAAATTGCCCTGGTTTCACATGATTCGCCATGGTTAATTCCTCCTCATTATTCATTACTATCATCCTATCTTGAATGAATGTATTTGTATAATATATAATTCATATTATTATGATACAAATAGTATATAACATGTAAAAAGGGGGAAACCGATGGAATTACGTCAATTACAGTATTTCTTAACTGTTTCTGAGGAACTCAATTTTAGTAGAGCAGCTGAACGTCTGCGTATTACGCAGCCTCCCTTAAGCCTACAGATACAGAACCTGGAGAAGGAATTAGGGTTTTCATTATTCCATCGAACAAACCGACATGTACAATTAACAGAAGCAGGAAGAGTATTTGCAGACGAGGTTCGTAAAATTTTAGACCACCTAGACAGAGCAACCTCCCTTGCCAAACGTACCCATCAAGGAGAACTTGGAACACTTACTGTTGGATTTGTCGGCTCAGCTACTTACGATATTCTTCCTGCTGTTATTCGAGAATTTCGAAATCAGTACCCCCATGTCATGGTGAATCTTCTTGAGATGTCTACCCCTGTTCAACTTTCCGCTCTTCGTGAAGACGAAATCGATATTGGTGTACTAAGACCGCCTGTTCATGATCCTACATTATATACTGAAATTATTTCAACCGTGCCTTGTGTTTTAGCGGTTCCCAAACAGCATCCCCTTACGGAAGTCACGAACTTATCGATTGGAGACCTTTCTCCCTATCCTTTTGTCATGCTTTCTCGCAAAACCTGGGCAGGTCTTTATGATGACATACTCGGATTATGTAATCCTATGATCCGTCAAGAAGCTTTAGAGTTTCAGACTGTCATTGGTTTAGTAGCAGCAGGCATAGGTATTGCAATCGTTCCAAAGTCTGCAATGAACCTGCATACCCAACATGTTGTCTATCTCGATATGGAAAATCAATTACCTGTGGCCAATATGGGGATTTCCTGGAGGCAAAATGACCGTTCTCCCTTGGTGCAAGCTTTCATCGAGATGGCGATGGATATAAATAACATTTGACACCCTGACCGCCTAAAGTAAAAAGGGTGCCCTCTAGGAGTCGGTTATACCGACCTTATGGGACACCCTCGCATTATTACTTTACTAGTTGAACATAATTATCTGGCACATAGCCAATTGTTGTTCCATGTTTAACTTTATACCAACGATCCTTCTTCTCTAATACTTCCACAGCATTCCCAGGACTTAATACTTTAGTCGGTTTAACCTTAAGATCGGGCGTAGCACGAAGTCCTACTTTTACGGTAGCTTTGATGACTCCTTTCCGAACTAATTGTGAAGTTGACCTAGATATGACAGGTTCGATAAATTGGATCTTAGCCGTGATGTTACTAACTACGCCTTGTTCATCCCTCGCCTCGATCACTACCGTATATACACCTTTTCCTAACCCATAACCATCCCACTGAAGACTTTTTAATCCCGCACTCTGGTTAGATCCACTCTGCATGACTCTTCGTATTACTCCATTGGCATCATAGGCTCGGACATCGACGGAAGCCGAATGATTTAGTTTATACTCAATCTTGATTCCTTTTGGATCACCGATGGTGAATGTCTCTGTAGATAATTTAATGTCTTGCAGAAGAGCCAATTCTTCCCCACTTGATTCTGGGATGGTAATCGGCGGCGTCACTGGTATAGGTTTCGCATCAGGGACAGGTATAGTTGGTCCAGTTACTTCTGCCGTTAAGCTTGTTCCAGGATAGTAGAAAGCTAGAATCTCTTCCACCTTTTTTCCTTGTTTGGCCATCTCATTCGCGCCATATTGACTCATTCCAATCCCATGACCGAACCCTCGGCCTTGAATAGTGATAGAATTTCCATCCGTATGGATGGAATCTACTAAAGTGCTCTTAAACACATTTCCGCCTCCCATTATCCTACGGATGGAGGCAGCGGTCAGATTACTATTTTCCCAGTCTACTAAACGGATAGACCCATCTGGATGGCGAAGAAAGCCCGTCTGTGGGTGTTTTATTAGCAGCTGAAGTGACAGTCGTCCCGTTTTCATTCGATTTCCTGATGTCCTGTCCGGATGCACTGAGAAATCCTTGATCGTGACCACCTTTATATCATGATTTTCATATCCATTTTGCTGTAGCCAAGCCTTCATCGCACTAGTTAGAGGTTGATCCATTTCTTTCGCTGTAGCCCACCAGCTCTCAGGATTGAATAAATCTTTTCCATCGAGCTCTAGTTGCTTCTTCCTAATGGCTAGACTCCATTTATTCTGTGGATCAAAGGGATCTTCCTTTGCGTCTAAGTAAACCACTGTATTCCAAAGGTTTCCACTAGCCTCGATGGTTCCTCCATTTGAGGAGGAGAACACTGTCTCTACTAGAGAACCTTGATGCTCAAGCAACTGTCCCCGGGTCTCTTCTACTGCTCGAGTAGACTTATCATGCCATTGATATCCACCATATACTTGATAATTAATCGTATCATCGACTAACTTCGAAACATATCTCATGGCATAGGTCCTTGCCGCTATCGCTTGGGCCTTTAACGCTTCTAATTCCCACGATGCTGGCATCTCTCGAGGAACTACACCTTTTAAATAATCCTCTAACAGCAACGTATTTATTGGACGGACAAAGAGACCATTTTCTAGGATGAATTTCATGTCACCAAGATAAGGACGATTATTCACCTTAATAATAGAGGACTCTCCATACTCTACTGGCTGAAAAGTTAGATTCTCTCCACGATAAATCGACTCCGATCCCTGATAGAGAACTAGGGAGTTTTTTTCTGCACGGAGTTTATAGGATCCTGTGGTTATAGTGTCCGTTTTCTCCTTCAGTTGATAGTTTCCAGTGATTTCTAAGCTTAACTCCGTACTGTTCCCTACAGTATTCACCAACTTTACTGAGATGTAGGGATCTGAATTGGCAGAAGCCGCCCCTTGAATTAGGGGAAGGAAGCAAGAGAAGAGTAAGGCCATAACAGTGATGCGTACTAACAAGTTCTTCGTATTCAAAAGATACCTCCAAATAATTTTTACTTGTAAGATATCTTTTCGGTATATTCGTCTCATTTTCCTTCCATCTTTAGACTCAATTCGAGTGTATTCGCCACTTTATCGAGTCACAGCAAGTTAGGATATTAAATTATTATAAATTTTCTAAATAATATTATGTACAATTCAATTGTTAATGTGTATAATCTTGTTAAACAAAGAAGGAAAGGACGTTTTCTCTATGGCAGTTAGCAGTGGCTACATAAAATTGGATTTTACGCGCTTAACCCCGGAAGAGCAACTGAATCAGGTAAGTGACTACACAGCAACAATGGAGCAAAGAAGAAGTGTTCGATCTTTCTCTAATCGACCTGTCCCGGAAGCTGTTATAGAGAAAGTTATTCATTCTGCCGGGACATCTCCATCTGGTGCTAATCAACAACCCTGGACCTACGTGTTAATACAGGATCCAGAAGTTAAACGTGCAATTCGAGAGGCCGCAGAATTAGAGGAGCAGCAGAGACTAGAAAATATAGGTATTGACCAGACAGACATGCTCAACATGACTGGAAACAAGGACTACTTAGAGGAGGCACCTTACCTTGTTGCCCTATTTAAGATTAATTACGGGCTAACAACGGATGGAACAGAACAAAAGATTAAACACTACTATGTTCAAGAATCCGCTCATATCTCAGCTGGTTTTTTCCTTGCCGCGTTACAGCATGCTGGATTAGACAGTCTTGTGCACGCCCCTGTACTAGCTGCACAGGATATTCTCGGGCGCCCGAAGAACGAAAGTCCATCCTTACTATTTGCCGTTGGGTATGCGAAGGATGATTATCAGGCTCCTTCTCTTAAGCGCCGACCTTTGTCTGAAATAGTCAATACACCCTCTCCCTTCTCAACGGAGATTCTTCAAGCTCCTGAATACTTACCAAGACCAAAGATGGAGGAGCAACAGCAAGTAGCCAAGGCCAACACATACTATGAACATATTCGCCGGCGCAGGAACGTACGACATTACTCCACAGAAGAAGTCGATATTCAGTTGCTTCACTATGCCATTCGTGCTGCAGCAACTACTCCTTCAGGAGGAAATTTACAACCCTATCGATTTGCCATTGTCAGTGATATGGAAACTAAACAAAAGATTCGAGAGCTGGCGGAGATTGAAGAAAAGAAACTCTATGAACAAAGAATTTCTGAAGAGTGGCGTGATACCCTAGCACCATTAGGGACCAATTGGAAAAAACCACATCTTACGGATGCGCCTCATCTCATCGTTGCCTTCAAGGTAGATGAGAACCCGAACGAAGCTAACGTACTTGACCAAAGTCTATTGTACCCTAAGAATAATTTCGCTATGGAGTCTGCCGCAATGGCGGTAGGTGTGCTTATGGGTGGTTTACATCATGCCGGATTATGCACGTTGACCCATACCCCTAGTCCCATGACTTTCTTGCGTGATTTACTCCATCGTCCCAAGAATGAAGTGCCATTTGTTCTATTGCCAGTAGGATATCCAGCACCCGATTGCGAAGTACCAGACATCACGAAGAAGCCACTCTCTGAAATTCTAGTTAAATTTTAAACTATTCATCGCTGACGAGGAGGACTAAGGTATGAAAAAAGGATTCTTATTTTTTATGATGATGATGCTATTGTTAACAGGGTGCGGGACAACAACAACCTCCCAACCTAGCCCAAGTGAAGCGACACCTGCTAAGACTGATTCTTCCCCACCCTCTGCTAAAGAAGAAGCACCAGCACCTGCTAAAACATTTAAGATTGGTATTACGCAAATCGTCGAACATCCTGCCTTAGATGCTTCTCGCAATGGTTTCCTTCAAGCCCTTAAGGATGCTGGCTTTGAAGAAGGAAAGAATCTCCAAGTTGATGTACAGATTGCACAAGGGGATATGAACAACAATATGACTATAGCTCAGAAGTTTGTGGGTGATAAAGTAGATTTAATTTTAGCTATTGCTACTCCAAGTGCCCAGGCCGCAGTCAAGGCTACATCTGATATACCTGTGATATTCAGTATGATTTCTGACCCTATAGGTGCTAAGCTCGTAGATAACCTAGAGAAGCCTGGCAAGAACGTCACAGGATCCTCCAGCAACCATCCAGACGCTGCTCGCAAGATTGTTGAATCCATTAAAGAGTTTGTTCCAGACGCCAAAAAGGTCGGAATCATCTATAATTCTGGAGAACAGAACTCGGTTGTTAGTGTTAATGAATCCAAGGAAATCATGAGCAAGCTAGGACTTGAGCCGGTTGAAGCGGCGATTACTACAACAGCAGAAGTTACAACTGCAGTTGAATCCCTAGTTAATCGAGCTGACGTTATTCTTTTACCCCAGGACAATACGGTTATTTCTGCATTTGAGACAATCGTAAAAACGGCCAATGACAACAAAATGCCTATCTTTGCGCCCGATTCGGCGGCCGTACAGCGAGGAGGCTTCTCCACCTACAGCTTTGATTACTTCGATCTTGGTTACACCACAGGAAAACTTGCTGTTGAAGTGTTGGAAGGTAAGCAGCCGGGCGATCTCCCTGTAGTCTATCCAGAGGAATTAAAACTATTGATCAATCCTAAGGCAGCTGAATTGCAAGGCGTTACCTTAACAGATGAGATGAAGAATAAGGCTGAATTAGTACAGTAATAAACATATCCGCACCAGGACTTGTTCCTGGTGCTCATTTTTATATAGGGAGTGGTGTTGGAGATGGATATTGGCAATAAGATTAAAACATTAAGAGAGCATCACGGCTATTCTGTAAGAGAGTTTTCCAAACTCTGTTCCCTTTCACCAAGTCTAGTGAGTCAAGTCGAACGTAATCAAGCAAGCCCATCCATCGCTTCTCTGATTAAGATGGCAGAAGTATTACAGTGTCCAGTTGGGTCTTTCTTCGAGGAAAAAGAAGCGGGACAATTTATTGTACGGAAAGACGAGCGCAGGAGACTTCACTTCGCCTCCCACACCAACTCTTACGAACTCATTACACCTAGTGAGATGGACGGTGAGGTTCGAGTCTTACTAATGACTTTGCAACCAGGCCAATACAGCTCTGAAAACAAATTAAATCATAAGGGTAAAGAAACTTTATTTGTTCAATGTGGGACGGTCGAAGTCGAATTTTCAAACACCACTCATCTTTTACACGCTGGAGATTCGATTACCTTTGAATCGCAAAATGAGCACCGTTTCCACAATCCTTCTAAAGAATCAGCACAGATCTTGTTGATCGTTATTAAATAGGAACAATATTAAGACGTACTCTACCTACCTATGCAGGAGCAGACTCAAACATAAACCTGTTCCTGTATGGAGAAATCTCCTCTAATAAGTTTACACACTTTCAAGATTTTCCCTTGTCGAACTAAGCTTATGGGTGATATTGTTATAATACCAAGCAATAAATTCTACCCAAAAGGAGAAATGTATGATGAATTCGTTATCTTCGACTTCAGATAATCTACCCACCATCATTCATGTCGTTTGGGAACACCAAGATACACGCTTTACTTGCTCTGGCCGTATTGTATTGGAAGATGAACAGACTCTTTTTGTTTATGTAGAGGATGAACAAACTGTTAAATCGATACCGAAAAACTCTATCCTTGAGCGCTCTGATCAGATCCTTAGACAAAATAATCCGATCTCTTACTCCTCTACTATCCCTTCTGCTATTAGTGAAAAAGAGCTCCTAGCCATCATTCGATCCATTGATTCTAAGAGTGACGTGAAGTTTTCTGATACCGATGATTGGTTTAACTTAAATGACACCCCTGACAATATCCCCCTCCCTCTAGATGGTTATATCACGATTAAGGACGGGGAACTACGCGTGGTCGATCCAAGTGAAGGTGGAAGGCTCCCTATTCTCTGCCCACACGATGAATTAGAGATTCGAGTAAATGGTGAAATTATTAAAACTCCAACCCATGTCCGTTCTAGTGACCTTGTGTCCTGGTCTCGTAATCCGTCTATCAAACCCTATGAGCTCCAAGTAAGTCCAGATCAACTTCAGTTATTTTTGAAGTTATCACCTGATGCCTTGAAACGCCCTAGACTTAGGGATATATCCCCCCGGGTGAAGCTCGTTTTACTCTATGATCTGGAAAATGATGGACAAATATGGCTTAAGGACCACATCTTACAGGATTTATTATCCATGGGGATTATGGCTCAGATTAATGAGGAAGCCCTAGATAACGAATTATTTACGCCATCGTTTCATTACATACTTCTTGCCGAGGGAACCCCCCTCACTCCTTCCAAAGACGGCTATTTAGAATGCATAATAGATGGACAACCTGAAGAAGGTCTAAAAGAAGTAAATGGGCGAGTTGACTATCGAGAGCGTTTACGAATCCCAACGGTAAATCCTGGAGATGTTATTGCCATCATTCACTCTCCTATCAATGGAATAAATGGAAAGGACCTTTACGGGAAGGTTCTTCAACCTAAACCTCCCAAGCAAGTTGCTTTTCGTTTAGGTAAAAATGTAGAGTTAAATACAGATGGGCGAATCTTAGCTTTAAAACAAGGAAGACCTTCCATTACAGGACAAATAGTTAAAACGATAGAGGTTTGCCGAAGTTACACCGTTCACCAGAATGTTGACATTAAGACTGGCAATATTTATTTTGCTGGTGATTTACTTATATATGGAGATGTATGCGAGGGAATGAGGGTAGAAGCCTCTGGAAATATTCATATACACGGTAATGTCTATTCCGCATATGTGGTGTCAGCTCAACATGTGAACGTTAGTGGGAATGTGTTTAACAGTCAGGTGGCAGGCGGACAGCATGGCTTATTCTTAAGTCGGGTTTATGTCATCTTTCGGAGTTTAGCCCAAGAGATAGAAGGATTGATGAAAGCTGCTACCCATACCCAACGAGTGCTTCGAGAACGGGGAACCTCTGCTCCCCCGGGACATATTATTGCTTTATTAGTTGAATCAAAATTCAAGAAGATAACTGAAAACTTTAAGCAGTTAAGTGAGATATTAGCAGAGGCAGGTAGACGTCTGCCTATCCCTATCGAATACACAGTCATGCAGCGAATGCTTACTCCTTTCTCGCAGCATCACCTTATACTGACTCAGTCGGTTGAATCATTGACGAGTATTCTTTTCGCCATTAATAAGGAAATTGAAAAGCTTGAATCCAGCATACAGGAAGAAAGTCATGTCACGTTTAGCTCAGCGACCAATTCCACTATTCAAACAAACGGATCAATCATCATCAATGGTCTTGGAGTGATGACATCGAATCTTTTCGCCGGGAAGAATTGTGTGTTTAGACATCCTCGCAGTGTCTTAAAGGGTGGAAAGGTGCAAGCAGGCGAACAGATTATAGCTCAAGAGGTAGGTTCAGAATTTGGGTCAACCCCATATCTTCAAGCAGATAAGTCCATTCAGGTCACTAAATTACAAATGGCAAAGATAAAAATTCAGGACACTGCCCTAGAACTTGACTCTCCCCTTCACCGAGCTCGCTTCTACTATGACGAAGCCTTGAATAGTATCGTGAATACTACGTATTAACTTAGACAGCCAATGAGTTTATTGTCCGAAGCTCATTGGCTTTTCTTATGATCATCTACCAAGCGTTTATATAAGTTAGAGGTAACAATCATAAAGATATGAAGTACATTGTTGATCAATGGCTGATAAAACTTCTTATCAACGATCCTCGATCTAAATAGCACCCAATCAAGTACATTTCCAAAGACAAGAATTCTAAATTTTGACACGATTCCCTCTCTCTTTAGTGACCATGTAGCAAAAAAAGAATGCACAATAGGATAAAGGGGGGAGATCTTATAATGCTCTGTCCATGTGTGACGAGGGCCCATTCCGAAGCGGAACTTTCCAACTAAAGCCATCACATACAGCAGGTTGGTACCTGTGACCATAATCATATTAAACAAAGAGATGGTTAACACAACGGGTGTCCCCTGCTTAATCTGTTTGTACCACCAATCGCTAATGTAAAAATAGATAGGGATGAGAATGGTAGTATAAGGCGTTCGCCACCAATTATGCTGGTAAACCCCTAGACGAAGAAACATCATTTCAACCATGGTAAAATAAAGACTCCCCACCCACTTCGCCTTGTCCCTCCATTGAAAGGCAGTCAAAAATAATGCGGTAAAAGGAACATAGATTGCTTGAGAAAGGATGGCCCCAGAGGTATTGTCTACAGTATTATCCTTGAAAAAGCGCGGTTTATAACGGTACGCTTGAAACAGACTGAATACAAAGTATTCGAAGATGTAGGCTATTCCAATGTTTGAAAACAACAAAACAAATAATGTCTTTCTGTCTTTTTGCTTATAGAAAGTAAATAACAAAAGAACGGTATGGATGATTAATAGAATAATAAAAGGATAGGAATTTGCTTTTCTTTTCATTGACTTATCCTTTCACTAAAATGAAGTACCAGTAGTGTTTGGAATTAAGGCATTTTTTATCAGCGAAGATGAAAAAAAGCAACCTAACTATAGGTTGCCATCGTTTATCTTTCATGACTATTTATCTGTTCCAGGAATCCTGCAACCCGTATCGTCACATACTTCTCCGTCCTCATTAATCAAGGTTAAAGGATTCTCTTCTTGCCAGGCCTTTTCTAATGCTTGAAGAAAAACGTCCGGTGGTTGAGCTCCAGAAATGGCGTATCGCCGATTAATCACATAGAATGGTACGCCGCGTACCCCCAGTTCAACGGCTTCTTGCTCGTCTGCACGAACCTCTTTTGTGAATTGATCACCCTCTAATACCTTTGCGACTTCATCTGGGTCCAATCCCACTTGAACAGCCAACTCCGCTAAAGTCTTATGATCTCCGATATGTAGGGATTCCGTAAAGAGAGCTCGAAATAATCGCTCTGACATGTCGAGCATTTTACCTTGCTCCCCAGCGTATAAAGTTAAGCGGTGGGCATCAAAGGTATTCGTTAAAACCATATTATCAAAATTATACACTAATCCAACAGACTCAGCCTGCTTCTTCATATCGTTACAAGCACTAATCGCTTGTTCCCGGCTCATTCCGTATTTCATGGATAGCTTTTCATAAATATCATAATCTACGTTCCTGTCCATATGGGGATCCAGTTCGTAGCAACGATAGATGATCTCTACCTTATCTTTATGTGAAAAACGTTCTAGCGCGGCATCCAGCCGGCGTTCGCCAATATAGCAAAACGGTCATACATAGTCAGACCAAATTTCAATTTTCATATATTACACCTCCCAGGGTATCTTTCTACGATTATTTTACCATATTCCTCTTTCTGATATCCAATGATGACTGTTAGCCCCATTTGATAAATTCAATGCTTGTCCTTCTATCATGATCCACTTGAATGATGAACTCATCCACAAGCTGTTTAACATTGAATATCCCATTGTTCTCGCTGTTTACTAATGATGTAGAATCCAGTTTGGGCTCGGAGTCAACCGTCCCCTGCTCCTTAATCTTTATCTTCAACCCTCGTTTTCCTTTTTCCTTCATCATCTTCACACTAAAGACAGCCTCCACAGTATATTCATGCATAGAATGAGCCAACTCGGAAATGGCTGTTACAGTTCTCATCTGCTCCATTTCTGAAAAACCTGCTTGTTTAGCTAATTCACGTCCCAACTCTCTTGCTTTAATGATGTCCTGATCTTTATTAAGATTGATGAGAATTTCGTTCACCATGGAAATACACCTCTATGATTCTGCTTCTATTAAACTAATTATACTATACTTAATTCATAAAACTAGAATCATAGAATGAAGAAGAAAACTTAAACTTACTTATTCCCTGCAGTCAGTAGCCACCACCATAATGAGTCCGTCCTCAATCTCTTCTTTATAATAGTCAATGTCTTCCCAGTCCATCCCGCCAATCTCCCCCATGACCGTTACTAATTGTTCTTTCTTCGTTGATCGGTATTGATTTAATGAGAGAATATCGTCGCATTCAGAAACATCTGTATGCTCCCCTTCCTTTGTTAGGATATAAATATGATCACGAAGGTAACCATCCAAACCAAATTCAAATAACACATACCTAAGATCACTCAAATCCTCCACAAATCTAACCTTCGTACCCATAGTTTTAATCCTCCTTGTTATATTAAATTTCTGCAATATAAACGAAGTTTTTGATGCATTGAAAGAACTTCCAAAATTCGAAGTCGGGTATCCAAATCAATATTTCTCCAGACATATGGTTTCACACGCATCCGTCATCCTCCCTTGTGCTTGTGACAATGGCCTCTTATCTTATATACTTATTACCCATCTGGAAATGATTTGAAACAAAAAAAGAGTAAGAAATATCTTCCTACCCTCACTTCAACCTCTTAAGAAGCAATAACGTTTGGTCATCTGCTATTTCCATTTCATTTTTCGCAAGAATTTGCTGAAAAAGCTTTTCAACGATATCTTGAGCTGACTCCTTCCTGTCCATCTGTCTTAATAGGTGTTGAAGAAACTGGCTATCATCCACTACATCTGAGTTGCGAGTCTCAATTAATCCATCCGTATAGAGGAGGACAAAGTCCCCGGGATCCATATCTATACTTTTTGTCTCATAACCATAACGAGTAGATATCCCTAACGCACATCCTTCAGTTTTCAACTCCATAAACCTATCTTCCCTTGAGCGGTAAAACAATGCAGCTTCATGACCGGCATTCGCATATAAAAATCGCTTGGTTAAGGCATGGTAATTCCCCCAAAACATGGTGACAAACCTTGAAGGTTCACTATTCTTGTAGATAAAACGATTCAACTTTTCCAGCATAACATGTGGCCGACTTCCATCCTCCAACATACCGTCCATGGCGAATTTAATCATAGCCATAAGTATAGCAGCCGGAATGCTCTTACCGGATACATCTGCAACCGCTATGTCTACACCGTGCTCATATGGATTGATATTGTAGAAATCCCCACTTACTTTTCTTGAAGCCACAGTTTTAACCCCAATATCAATTCCAGAAGGAATACTAGAATGATGGTGATCTGGCAATAAGGAGTGCTGCACGGTAGCGGCCAACGATAACTCTGCTTCAATTTGCTGTTGTTTAGCCAATAAGGTATCTCTTTCACGGTAAGTTAAACCATACTGGACTAAAAATTCTAAGAAAAACTGAAAGGAATCTTTCCACACACGCGGAAGATCGTATTTTTCTTGCATCGCTTGTAGATGCATGAGGAGGGCTTCTTCAGGTAGGATTTGCTCTTGTATAAACTCCTTGGAGACAAACTGGGCTTCATAAAGCGGGGCTTCGCCCTTGTTATTTAGATATTGAAACAGAAGTTCAGAATACTGAGATTGCAATGGTTGAGCCAATCCTTTCTCCTCCTTTAACTCTTGGTTGTATAAAAAGACAAGTTCTTTTTCAATTTTTGAAGCGCTCGTTTTTGAACACGGCTTACACTCATCTGGGAAATATTTAAATGGTTAGCTATTTTTCTTTGCGGCCAATTTTTCAAAAAAGCCAAATGTACAACCTTCCGCTCCTCCTCCCCTAGTTTTTCAAGAGCCTCCTCGATGTCGAGTCTCTTCTCAGCTTCCTTTAATTCATCTCTTTCCAAACTAACCATATCACCTAAGGTCACAGAATCGTCCTGCTTGGATAAGGGTGTCTCTAATGATACCAATTGATAATTCTCACGACTAACTAAAATTTCGATAGTTTCCTCCTCACTAAGATTGAGATGATTCGCAATCTCTTCAACCTGCGGAGATCTTTCCAATTTCATTGTTAAATGGTCAATCATCTGCTGAACAGATGCACTTTTCTCCTTAATTCTCCTTGGTACCTGGATATACCAAGACTTGTCTCTTAAGTAATTTTTCATATGCCCCATTAAACTCTTCATTGCATACGCTTCGAATATCGTATTCTGCTCTGGATCAAACTCATTCAAGGAACGAAGAACAGACATTCTCCCTACCTGAAACAGGTCCTCCATAAGATCGGGTCTGCTTCGCGTTAACTTTCTTGCTGCCATCTGGATCATGCCGTCGTATTTTAATAAGAGCTGAGTAGCTATCTCCTCATTCTGAGTTTTCTGATAGCGTTGGATCATCTCCTTCGTCTCTTCTCCTTCGGAATGATTCGAACTCATGCCAGAAACTCTCCTTCCGTTCTTTTGAGGAACTTTGTTAAGACAACCTCCGTTCCCTCGTTATTCATGACCCTGACCTCATCCATAAGTGCTTGCATCATATAAAGGCCCAGACCGCCCACTTTAAGTTCGTGAACCTCTTTCTCATGTAAGGATGTACTTTCAGTATATTCTTTTTCGTAATTGAAACTTTTCCCATAGTCTTTTACATGAATGCACAAGGATTGCGAGTCCCACTTAAATTCAATATCAATCGAACCCATCTGTGGGGATTGGTAGGCATGTAAGACAACATTGTTACATGCTTCTGCCACAGCTACTTTCATATCTTCTATTTCCTCGAAACTAAATCCTTGTTTTGTTGCTATTCCATAGAGAGTTAAGCGTACGAGATCAATATAATCAGCGTCAGATGGAATGCTTAGTCTCACATAGGCCTCTGGATTCGATGACATTATCCTTCTTTCCTTTCCTGTTTAGATTGCTCTATTGTAAGAAATTTTGATATCCCTGTAATATCAAAAAGCCTTTGTATTTTGGGCGGAACGTCCTGAATAATGAAGGGGGCATCCATAGATTCTCGGATCTTAATCAAGGCAACGAAGATCCCTATGCCTGTACTGTCCAAATATTTCAGTTCCTTCAAGTTGATCGTAAGTTTCTTTCCTATTTCTTTGGCCAATGGTTCAACCACTTCGTTGAATTTTTCTGCCATAGATAAATCCAGTTCACCCATTAATAATAGATAGTATCCTTCTTCGGTTATCGCTTGTTTAATCATAAATTTATGGATGGTATCCACTTCACTCACCTCTATTACATAGTCATTTATTTATTTAACCTCATTCAAACGTTTTGAAACACAAAAAAGAGGCTTGAAGCCCCTTTTTTATCTTTTATTTTGGATCGGATCTGATACTATACCTTGTTTATTCATTTCTTGCTGAGTTTCCATGGATTCCATCTCTTTTCCTAATCTCTTCATTTCCTTTTCGTTCTGGGCCATTACCCCATTCATGACGCGATTGCCTTTTCTAACTCTTACTCGTGCATAAATGTTTTTCATTATAATGGTCTCCTTTCATTTGAACTTACTTTTTATTTACCCTGATAGTCGATCTTTGAAACTCTAAAATGATAGATTCCGTTGTCAACTTAATCAAGTAAAAAGGAATATGTCGATTATTAGCGAATACTAGCTAATAATGATTAAACTAAAGGAGTTGTCACCCTTGTGTTAGATCCGGATCGTGAATTTATTTTCGCATTAGATATTGGAACGAGAAGTGTGGTAGGGTTGATCGTTCAGTTAAAAGGAGACAGCATTTCAATAATAGATCATGAAATGATCGAACACAAAGAACGTTCGATGCTTGATGGTCAAATTCACGATGTCATCGAGGTATCTCGCGTCATTCAACAGGTAAAGGATCGATTGAGTGAACGCAATGGCCCATTAAAAGAAGTCGCTGTTGCGGCTGCAGGCCGTTCCCTCAAGACCAAACGAGTAACCTTTGATCAATTTATTGGTGATCGATTCACACTAACTCGAGACGATGTATTAGCTATGGAATTAGCAGCAGTACAAGAAGCACAGCTGCTATTAGCCAAGGAGCAGAAGGGTTCTGATTTTAGTCACTACTATTGTGTTGGTTATAGTACCGTTAATTATTACCTTGATGATGATATGATTGGAAATCTAGTGCATCAACGCGGAAACTCAGCTAGGGTTGATGTCATAGCAACGTTTCTGCCACGAGTTGTTGTCGACTCACTAATTACGGCTTTACAGCTTGCCGAGCTTGAGATGAGCACCTTAACTTTAGAACCCATAGCAGCCATACATGTTCTTATTCCCTCAACAATGAGAAAGTTGAACATTGCCCTCGTTGATATTGGAGCTGGTACGTCGGATGTGGCCATAACAGCGGAAGGGACCATAACAGCTTATGGCATGGTTCCTTATGCAGGGGATGAAATTACAGAAGCTCTTTCGGAAGCATTTATTCTAGATTTTCCTGATGCAGAGGAGGTAAAACGCAAGTTAGCTCACACAGAGACAATCTCATTCACTGATATTCTGGGAATGGACTATTCCTTGTCACCAAGAGATATTGTTTCTTCCATCGAGTCCAATATTGATGAATTGAGTAAGGGTATTTGTCAAAAGATTTTGGAGTTAAATGCGAAAGCACCTCAAGCCGTTATGTTGATTGGAGGAGGAAGCTTAACTCCTATGCTGCCGGAGAAACTAGCAACCCTATTAGGTCTTCCACCAGCCCGAGTGGCGGTTAGAAACACAGAAGCCATCAAAAATTTAACCGATACGTTACCCCATCTTGATGGACCAGAGTACGTTACCCCTATTGGAATTGCTGTTGCAGCCCACCAGCATCCCGTTCGATATGTGTCTGTAACGGTCAACGGGGAAATGGTACGTCTTTTTGATCTAAAACCCTTAACCATTGGGGACGTCCTTCTTCATTTAGGTTTTGACTTGAAGCGATTGAATGGTAGACCAGGTCTCGCCATATCCATTACCGTAAATGGAAAAGTCAGATTCATTCCTGGTCGTCATGGATCTTCAGCCAAGTTAACCCGGAATCATGAACAAGCCCATTTAGATACATTCATCCAGGATCAAGATAAAATTCAAATTGAGATGGGTCAAGATGGTGATCCTCCCGAGATCCGCATACAGAACTTTATGGAGGAAATCGGTACTTTAGATGTTTACTTAGACGGTGAGTTAGTTTCACTTATGCCTGATATAGAGCTTAATGGTCAGGTAGTCACGGACTGCAGCAGGGTTCTTGAAGATCGGGATGGCCTTCACTTTGCCTTCCCTCAGACTGTTCAAGAGGTTTTAACTAAAGCCAATCAATTAAATATAGTTGATTCTAAACCCTGGATATACAGCTTAAATGGGGTGGAGCATACGTGGGAGAGTCGTGAAATAGGCTGCTACATTAATCATCAACCAGCTTCCCTCCATTCCCGCATTAAACAAGGAGATCGAATTTGGATTCAGTGCGAGGAGAAAGAGACTCCTTTCATTACCACCTTAATTCCGAAAGACGCACAACCTAGGGAAATTGAAGTAAATTTAAATGGAAAACAGATCACACTTTCCTGCAATCCCGCTATGATTAAAGTAAACGGTCAACCTGTCCATGTAGAACAGCGTTTACAGCCTAATGATAAAATCTCGGCAATAACAAGCGAGCAATCCTGTGTTATTTTCAGCGATATTTTTCGATTCATTGATACGCAAGAGATTCCTAAACCAGATGGCGCAACAGAGCTTGTTATTCGGGTAAATGAAGTACCAGCGAGCTACCAGACAGCAATCCGACATGGCGACTCTTTAGAGCTGTATTGGGATTGCAACAAGAGGGCGCCCCTTTCTTAAGGACGCCCTCTCTTTCCTTTTATCCTAGATTGCAAGCAATGCAACCGTCTGTTTTCCTTCTACTTCTTCAACCATCTCGTACCAAGATTTTGGCTTATTAGATAGTACAGAATCTGCATAATATCTTCTCAAGAACTGAACAATTAAACTGGCTTCAAGTTCTTCTGTTTGATCATCCATCGGTAAGAAACACAAGTCAAGTCCCTCAACAGCCTCGCCATCATTCTTCCAGGATGGGTGAACATAACGGAAATCTAGACGCATATAGCCCAAGTGAGATAAAACTTCGCGGCGAACATATGGGTCCATTGGCTTCACTCCACCGAACTCATGATCCTCTACACGATATGGATCATAAATTTCAGCGAACATCCCAAATAACTGTTTGCCGTTAGCCTCAGCCAAAGCAGTCAGGTCTTCCATTCGTTTTTTCGCAAGGTAACGACCAATTCCAAGACCTGGTTTACCAATAATCGTAAAATCAGTCATGGCTACATTGAAGTCTTCATAATAACGATATTCCGTAGTACCCACAACCTCCCCGTCGTGGACAGCAACAAAAACACGAATACCCGGATCTTCAAGAGGCTCTTTCCAAAGATCAAAAGCTAATACTTCTTCCGGAGGAAAAACGTCTTGCATCAGTTGATGCATCTTTTTGAATAAAGGATCTTCAATACTCGTAATGCGATGATATTCCATCTCATTCCACTCTCCCTTCAAAATGATTACCATCGTTATTATTATCCAAACTTACTAACTTATCAAGCAAACAACTCTCCACCCCTTAACTGCCTATGCACCAATAGCCTCAGGTACAGATGCTTCCTTCTTTTTAAAGCTTAAAACGAAGAGGGTTGCTAGAATACATAAGACTCCAGCGGACACAAATGTCATCGTGTAACTATGAAAAATTTCATAGAAATAGCCTCCAAGAAACGCGGCTACCCCGGACCCCACTTGATGGGCTGCAAACACCCAACCATAGACAATAGCTCCTTGTTGCTTACCAAAGTAATCCGCAGCTAACCGAATGGTAGGTGGTACTGTTGCAATCCAATCTAGTCCGTAGAATACCGCGAATCCGATAAGCATAACATAAGACTTCATCTCAAAGGCATAAGGCAATACGAGCAAAGACAATCCCCGTAACCCATAATACCAGAATAGGAGCCAGCGATTGTCATAGCGATCAGACAACCAACCAGAAAACATCGTACCAATGATATTGAAAATACCCATAAATGCAAACAAACTTGCCGCATGAACCTCAGGTATGCCATGATGTGCGGAGGCAGGTATGAAATGCGTACCGATGAGGCCAGCAGTAGACAGTCCACAAATAAAAAAGCTAATGCATAATAACCAAAACGGACCAGAACGAACGCCGATCCAGAGAACTTCAAAAGCTGCTGTAATCGGATTTTTCTGATTTCCTTCTTCGGTCTTCCTCCATTCATGCTTTTCTACCCCATAAGGAAGCAGTCCTTTATCTATAGGCTTATCTTTCATCCATACTGCGATAATAGGGATCATGAGAATCCCTAAAACAATGAATAATGACATTCCTACTCGCCATGAATAAACATCCGTGATGTACGAAAGCAATGGCAAAAAGATCATCTGCCCCGCTGCTGTAGCAGCCATTAGCATCCCAAGCACCAGTCCTCTTCGCCTTTCAAACCACTGATTAGCCACCGTGGCAGAAAGCACGGTAAGAAATACCCCACAGCCTAACCCGATTACAATCCCCCAGATGAGCTGAAGCTGCCAGATCTCAGTCATAAACAAGCTTACAGACAGTCCAAGAACCAATAAAGACATGGCATACACCATCATCTTTCTTATTCCCACCCTCTCAAGTCCTGCGGCTACAAACGGACCTGCAAAACCATAAAGGGTCAAATTAATCGCAAAAGCAAAGGAAATCGCGGAGCGACTCCATTCAAACTCTTGCTCTAACGGTACCATGATGACACCCGTAATAGAACGAATGCCGGCTGCAACAAGCACAGCAAAAAACGTAAGCCACACGACAACCCAACCATAATGCACAGCCAAAACCTCCTCAACATCGGACATTCTCTTGAAAGCCTCACCACTCGCCAATAATGTGGTCAATTGAAACAGCCAAACCCATCGTTTCACCTTGTAAAGCAAGGGTAGCAAATAAAACTCCGATTACTTCCCCTTCTTGGTTAAAAACAGGACTACCGCTATTTCCTCGATAGACAGGTGCCCGGATAACCATAACAGGATGATCAATCCCTTCTACCCTTGTTGTACCTAGTAGTTCTCCTTCATTCGCTATCCATAAGTAACCAAGGGGATTTCCAATAAACGTAACACGTTCTCCTTCTCTCCAACGATATTGAGGAGCATACGATAAGGCTTCGAAGTGGTCACCTTCCACCCGAAGAATGGCCAAGTCGTGTTCAGGAAAAGACTTATCGATGATAGTTGGTTTCGATTCTCCACTAGGAAGATGCAAATAAATTCCCTTTTGACCCGCAATAACATGATCATTCGTGATGACTACCCCTGATGCGTCAATGACAAATCCAGTTCCTTTCCCATCTCGTCCCACCACAGATACAACGGACTGCTTCCTTTCTCTCATGCCCTCATCTTGATAGAGACGATAAGAAGTCTGGAGAAATTGAATAGCTTCTAATCGAACCACATGAGGCCATGCACTAGCTACGTTAAGCAGGAGGGCAATCACGAGTACAGCGGAGACGATCTGCCGAACTCTCTTTCTCCGTCGTTCGCTCTGCTCAAGCAACTCTGCTGTCAGGTCCTCCTCTTCTTCAAGCAGTGTGTCTTCTTGTCTTTTATCGTCCATTCCTACCACAACCCCAATTAAAGCGTATTGTCTTTTTTCTATATAGTATAGCACTTCAGCTTACTCCATCAGCCGCTTCTTTTTTGCGCAATAATCTCTAGAGCGATATAATAATAACCAGCTTACTTTATAAAAGGAGGACGATAAATTGTCTAAAGCAAAAGCACTCCAACAAATCCCTTTATCTGTTCTCGATCTTTGCCCTATTGTCGTTGGTGGGACAACACAAGACACCTTCCGCAATAGCTTAGAATTGGCTCAATATGTTGAGAAATGGGGTTACAACAGATACTGGGTGGCTGAACACCACAGCATGCCTGGTGTAGCTAGTTCTGCTACATCTGTCGTGATTGGATACATTGCAGGAGGAACATCCACGATACGCGTCGGCTCGGGAGGAATTATGTTACCTAACCATGCTCCCTTGGTCATCGCAGAGCAGTTTGGCACACTGGAGTCTATGTACCCTGGCCGAATCGATCTTGGTTTAGGTCGTGCCCCTGGGTCCGATCATGCTACCTCGCGTGCCCTGCGACGTGATTTTATGACTGGTGGACAGGACTTCCCTGAGTTGCTCCGCGAGCTTCAGTCATTTCTAGATCCAACTTCAGGCCATGCGCAGCCTGTACGAGCCATACCTGGAGAAGGCCTTTCTATACCAATTTGGCTTTTAGGCTCCAGTGATTTCAGTGCTCAACTAGCTGGAAAACTCGGTCTGCCTTTCGGCTTTGCAAGTCACTTCTCACCCGACTATACATTACCAGCCCTTGCCCAATATCGCAGAAGCTTCCAAGCATCTGAGGTACTAGAAGAGCCATATGCCATGGTCGGTGTCAATGTCATTGCAGCAGACACAGATGAGGAGGCCCAGTGGCTAGCCACCTCATTAGAGCAGACGTTCTTGAATCTCATACGTGGTCGCCCTAGCCAGTTATGCCCACCCGTTAAGAATATGGACGAGCTATGGAATGAACGTGAAAAAGCTATCGTGCACCAACAACTGCGCTCAACCATCGTTGGCAGCCCTGAAACCGTAAAGAATAAACTCCAAGCATTTCTAAATGAAACCCGTGCCGATGAATTTATCATTGCTGCCCATATCTATGACCAGCAAGCGCGTCTTCGGTCGTATGAACTGATAGCTGAAATCGCTAAAGCCTAGTTTATAAGGCTCTCCAGGACGGAAATAATAGGAAAATCCTCCGCTATTTCAGAAGAAATATTATAAATAGGAATAATAAGGGGAGTATTTTCCGCTAATTAACAAAAAAGGGCTGTAATAAGTCCTTTTTACCAATATAACGGAAACTTTTCCCCTTAAATCTTAACATTTTCCTATGAATTTAAAAATAAGGGGAATTCTTCCCCTTATTGAATCACCTATTTTAATCTCCTCTCCCACCACCGCATCAGGGACAAGCAACTTAGTCTAGGCATGAACCTATTTTTCTTCTGAAAGGGCAGCAGCCCACCCGGATGATGGGAAAAGGCATAAGATAAAAGTAATCCAAACAAAAGGAGTGATTCAGTGATGAGTACACCTATGGGAGGATTACACGGAGGAACAGGGTTAAGTTTAATTTTGGTTCTGTTCATTCTTCTGGTCATTATTGCACGATAGACGCAAATATAGGGCTTAACCCTTATGGGTAAGCCCTTTACTTATGCTCAAAATAGTTGGGTGAGCAACAGAAACTTCAGATAATTCTTGATTAAAATTTCCCATAGCTTACCGGGAGTACCATCATCCAATCCCCTCCCTCATCCATCTGAAATATCTCATTAGGCATAAAACCACAATGAGTAAAGAACTCTTGTGCACGTTGATCGATAGGATCTGTTACAACATACTCCGTTTTTGCCTGCTTCACCACAAATTGCACCAGCTCTTTACCTATACCTTGATCTCGAAAAGCTGGATGAACAAAAATGGTACCAATCAACATCTCTTTTGCACTGTGGGCATTATGGAGTCGAAAAGCCTCTTCGCTACATTCAATTAAACCTACCAGATCTCCATTGTGGAACGCCCCATAGACTACTTCCCCGTTCCTCAATGAATCTTCTATTGCGTCTAATAATCCTTGATCATTAGCTCCAATTGACAAGAGTTGCAATGACTGGCGAAAGTCTAAGAATTCATCAAGATCGACCTTTTGAACCTTCTTCATCCTTCTCACCTCCTAATAATGAGCTGCTTAGGATATATTGTTTGAAACAGAGTACAGAAAAACACCCCAAGGATAGGAGTGTTTTTCGCGTCATCTTATCATTCCATCTCGAATCGGTAACCAAATCCTCGTACCGTCTTTATCATCTTTGGTTGAAGCGGGTTGTCCTCTATTTTCTTGCGTAGATTGCTCATATGAACTGTGACGGTTCTTGTATCGCGGTAACTCTCAGCCCCCCAAATGGTTGAGTACAGAGAATCTAAACTAAATACTTGATTGGGGTGTTCGACTAAATACAATAACAATTGCTTCTCCTTTACGGATAATTCAATTGTTTTGCCGTTCTTAAGAACGGTATACGTATCAAAATTAATTTCGAGTCCCTGATAGCTAAACTTTTTCTGAGTCTCATTTTTGCCATCTCGTTTTTTTCGAATTCTATTTAATGATTGATTAAGCCGGTCTAATCCAACTGGTTTTAACAAGTAATCAAGGGCCTCTAATTCAAAAGCGGATATAGCGTAATGATCGTAGGCTGTAACATAAATGATATCAATGTCTAACGCTTTCTCCCTGATTATCTTACCAACTTCGAGCCCTAGCATCCTTGGCATATCCATATCCAGGAACACAACGTGACAGATCAGTGAATCAAGAATTTCCACAGCCTTTAGGGGGTTGGTAAACTTACCAACCATCTCAACATCACCTACTTGATTCAACAGAATTTCTAATAAGTCTAAGGCATGCTCTTCATCATCAATTAACAAGGCTTTTATCATCCATTTCTACTCCTCTCTTGCCTATTGCCTGTGGGGTAATATGGATGACCACCCTTGTCCCCCTTCCCACTTCACTTTTCAAGTCCAAGCCTGTACGATAAAAGTGAAATAAACGCTTTTGAATATTTCGTAGGCCTACGCTCTTCCCTTTATATTGATCGGATAGAATCTCCCCACATTGCTCATCGGTCATACCGACTCCATTATCTTCTACATAAATAACATAGGTTTCATTGACTTGCTCAACTCCAACTTTAATCCATCCACCTTCTGCTCTTTTCATTATCCCATGTCTTATAGCATTCTCAACTATAGGCTGTAAGATAAGTGGCGGTAACAGGAACTCTACTCCCTGTGAAAGCTGATACTCTACTTTTATTCTATCTTTAAATCTGGCACGTTCAATTTCAACATAAGCCTTAACCAGTGCAAGTTCTCTTGAGAGAGGGACCATATGCTCTGTGTTTGTAAATTCAAAACTACCTCTTAAGAACTCCGCCAGTTTGTTAATAAGATGCCTTGCCTTTTCAATATCTGTATAACTTAGAGAGAGAATCGTATTAAACACGTTGAATAGGAAATGAGGTTTAATTTGAGCTTGTAAGAAAGCAACCTCCATATTGGCCATGTCAACAGCCGCTCGATTCATCATTAACAAGCTTCGAATACGCATGGTTAATTCATGAATTTCAAATGGTTTATGCAAGAAGTCATTCGCTCCAGAATGATAAGCCGCTTGCATCTCATCTTGATGAATAGCCGCCGTTAGCATCACGATAGGCAACTCAATTAAACCGTAGACTTTGCGAACTTCTTTGCACACTTCATAGCCGGACATCTCGGGCATCATGACGTCTAATAAAATTAAATCTATTTTTCGTTTCGTTGCTAACTGTTCAAGTACCTCTCTTCCACTCTGAACTGCCAGAACGTTATACCCCTCTCTAGACAAACCATCTATAAGCAATTTTAAGTTCGTAACATCATCGTCTGCGACTAATATGGTATACTCTCCACCAATATACTGATCTTGAGGGGTTTCTAAACGCATAGACGGATGGGGAAACGGTGAGGAGACTATAAACGCTTCATCAATGGAGTTCATTTCCCTTGTACCTTTAGAAATCGGGAGCTGCAGCTTTACAATAGCCCCCTGTCCCAAGTCAGAGTGAATAGAGATGAATCCATCTTGAAGTTCAATTAATTGCTTGGTAATTGGTAGTCCTAGCCCAGTACCCTCTAGGGATCGCTTAGCAAATGGCTGAAAGATATTTTCTAGCAAGTCTTGTGGAATCCCGGTTCCCGTATCTCGAATGGATAGCTCAATGTAGTTGCCTCTCTCCTCTGCCGTAATCTCAATAAAGCCTTCCTTTGTATGTTTTACAGCATTATCTATAAGATTAAAGAGGATTTGCCCGAAGCGAAATTCATCTGCATACATGTTTGCTAGATTCTTAGGAACGGCGTTAATAAGTTCTACTTCTTTATCTTTCAGTATAAACCGAAAGACTTGCAAGATCCCATGAACAGAAGAGTGAACATCTAACGGTTTGGGATCCAGCTCTAATTGCCCTTGCTTTAATTTCGATAAATCCAGAATGTCGTTGACCAGTCTTGCAAGCCTCTTGGCAATCTGAGTTACAATGGACAGACTTTCCCTTTGCTCTACCGTGATTTTTCCCCCTAAATCCTCTATTAACGTTTGGGTAATATTGATGATGCCATGTAGAGGAGTTTTAAATTCATGAGACGTCTTGGCTAAGAATTCATCTTTTAATTTATCTACTTTTAGTAATTGTTGTGATAATTCTTCGTTTTTTCGATAAGTGTCCGAAAAACGATGAGCCATAAATAGGGAAAGCATTAAAAGATAAATGAATGGAAGAAATGGAGGTAAAGTATTAAGATTCGTATCTCCCATAACATTTAATGTTCCAACGACAAAATAAATAATTAAGGTAATTGACCCATTCACAAGATACATCGCACCTGTTACTTTTTGCCGGATGGCATTCACCTGTATATATATAATGTAGAGAAAAACCATGAGTAAGTAGATAGAGTGCAATAACTGAAACTGAGAGTTAATCGAAGCGGGTAAGAAAAGTGACAGCATGAGCATCGCCCCATAGCCACTCAGAAGCTTTATCATGAATGGCTTGGAGAAAGATTGCAACGAGAAATGATAGTAAAGCAGCAAGAAAAAACCTATGAGGACAGTAGATATCCCCTGCAATCTCTGAAACAAGGCATAGGGCATCCCTGGATATAATCCATGCAGTAACTTCTCCCCATGAGTAGCCGAATAAAGAACCATTGCAAAACAAAACAAAGAAAAGTAAAACAAGTGTACGTCTTTTCGCAAATGCCAGTAGAAACCGACATAATAGACAGCCATTGTCAATAGAGAAGCAATCATGATCCAATCATAGGCTAATGACTTCTCTCGAAAATGGGTAATGCTTCTCTCATCACCAAAATAAATGGAACCAATAATCCCTCCACCAGATGCGTAATCAAAATTCGCTACATGAACAATGATTTCTAACTCATGATCCGTTGCATAAAAAAACTTAGCATAAGGTGTGTTATGAGCAACGTAGGATGAATCCTCTTTAGGCACACCGCTTTGGGCTATTTTCTCCCCATTAACGATAAGGGTATTTGACATCCGGATATTAGAAGTTTTAATTCCAAGAATCTGCCCTTTATTATTCGTCTTCACCACAAGTCGGTAGGTTGCACTAGTAAATAAGGGAACTTGTTGCCCCTCTATCGAGTACTTTCTCCATAAAGAAGGAACCTTTACATATTGAGGAGTCTTCTGGTTATCTATGAAATATTGAGAATCCACCAATTTATTAGGAATAAATTCCCATTCCCCATCCAATTTTAAAGGTCCTTTATCATTAAAATCGTAGTGGCTTAAATCAAGATAACCTTGCTTCGCCTTAGGATTTTCTGCACTCTTATTTTCAAAAACTGCCACCGTTCCTAGCAAGCCAACAACTACAGATAGAACAATAACGAACAAGGCATATAATTTTATTTTCATATCCAAGCTCCAATTAATCTGTTAATATCTTTAAGTTTAATTGGTATAAGGAACAAGTCAAGAAACAATTAAATGATCTACATCCTTTTTTCTACATACAAGTTGAACAGATGTATATGGACCAGTCTAATGATTGGATGTAAGATGAGAGAAAGAAAAGGAGTGGTAGTGCATGAACAGCCTTACGGAACCCTCCGGGTCACATCGCATTAAATTTGCGCTCATCCTAGGCTCATTAGCCACCATCGGCCCGTTATCTATTGATATGTATTTACCTGCTTTTCCTATTATCGCAGAGGATCTAGGTACCAATGCCTCACTTGTTCAGCTTAGTTTAACCTTCTTCTTGCTCGGATTGTCTCTCGGTCAATTAGTCGTTGGGCCGTTTAGTGACATTCGCGGTCGGCGCATCCCCTTATTAATTGGACTCCTTGTTTATTCTTCAGCTTCATTATTATGTGCCTTAAGCCCTTCCATTGAAGCCCTGCTTTTCTTTCGGTTTGCCCAAGGGCTGGCAGGTTCAGCGGGAATTGTGTTGTCCCGAGCCATCGTACGAGATTTATATTCTGGCTCAGAATTAACGAAATTTTTTTCACTACTTATGCTAGTAAATGGACTTGGTCCGATCCTCGCTCCTATTATTGGGGCCAAAGTACTCCAGTTTACTTCATGGCACGGAGTATTTGTTGTACTCAGTATTGTTGGGACCATTCTTCTGATCACCGTCTCGTTCTGGTTGCCAGAAACTCTGCCGAAGGAACGCCGAATGACGGGAGGATTCAAGGGAACGATAAGAACTTTTAGACAGCTCTTGGCTAATCGCACATTCATGGGGTACGCCATTTCACAAGGCCTTGTTTTCGCTTCCATGTTCGCCTATATTTCTGGATCCTCCTTCGTCTTTCAAAATGTTTTTGGGGTAACGCCACAAATGTACAGTTATATCTTTGCCTTAAACGGACTAGGGATTATTCTTGCAACGCAAGTAACAGGAAGACTTGCAGGACGAATAGGGGAAACAACATTGCTTATGATCGGACTTCGTATGTCTGCTCTTGGAGGGTCCATCCTACTTATCATGCTACTCCTCAAGGCGAGCCTGTTTGCCGTACTCCCTCCCTTGTTTTTCGTAGTATCAAGTGTTGGTGTAGTAAATACAGCAGGCTTCTCCTTAGCTATGCAAACCCAAAGTAAAGTCGCCGGAAGTGCTGCAGCCTTACTTGGAGTAACGTCTTTACTTATTGCAGGTCTGTTCGCTCCTCTAGTTGGTTTAGGAGGGAGCCACACAGCACTCCCAATGGGCATCGTAATCGCCTGTTCGAGTGCCTGCTCGGTTCTTGCCTATACCGTTCTTGTACGCGAAAAGAAACAAGAAGCGGCTTGAATCCCTAACCGAAGAAATAAGCCCCAGCTTATATTTTGGAGCTGAGGGCTTATTTTGCCTATCTTCATTCTTAGTTTTTGATAAAACTTAGACAGATGTATATGGACTTTTTTTTATTTACGGAGGTAAGATGAGGTAGCAATATATTACCTCCGGAAGAAGGCTGCAAGTATGCTTCGTTCTTATTTATGGTTGTTACTCTGTGTGTCATTATGGGGGAGCAACTTTGTGTTTGGTTCTATTCTTGTGCAAGAATTCCCTCCTCTTTTATTAGCCGCTTTTCGTCTTTTGGTTACCACGTTATTTTTACTTGGGTACGCCTACTCCACAAACAGGCTGGTCATGATCACAAAACAAGACTGGAAGCTCTTATTGCTCTTAGGATTCATAGGCACACTTCTAAACCAAACCGCCTTTTTTAATGGTTTGAAGCTAACAGATGCGACTACTGCGGCTCTTATACTATCTTTAACCCCTATCACTACGGCCTATCTCGCCTCCGTATTTTTGGGTGAAACATTAACAAAGAACATGATTGTTGGATCATTGATCGCTATTCTTGGGGTATTTTTCGTTATTGGGAAAGGAAGCGGTATCCATCTATCCCTTGGAGTTCTCCTTATTTTTCTTGCCATGATCACCTTTTCCTGTTCCATTATTATCGTACGAAAACTAACGGAACGGCTTGATTCGTTTATTACCACCGTGTATGCTACGGCCACTGGTACGTTTTTGTTGATCCCTGTTGCTTTTACTTTTGAGCCAATATCGAGTGGCAATCATCCCCTATGGGCCTGGCTGCTTCTCATTGCCACTGCTATCGTAATGCAAGGGATCTGCGCTCTAATTTGGAATAATCAATTGAAAAAAATCGGTGCTGGGAAAGCCTCTATCTTTCTTAATCTTCAACCATTTGTTGCGATGGTCTCCGGTTTTCTCCTGCTAGGCACAGAAATTACCATTCCGCAGCTTATGGGCTCTCTTCTCATCGTGGTAGGGGTAGTTATGGGGACCATTCAAGTCAATCGAATGAAGCCTCGTCGAATTCCAACAGCAAGTTAACCTATTTAAACTTAAGAAAAAAGGGCTGCTCATCTGAGTCAGCCCTTCATCATGCCCTCTTACGGGCGTTGCACCTTCTTTAACTCTTCTGTAATTCTCAATATCGTCTTATCGAGTTCTTCTCCAAAGTGATCATCGATCTGAACAAACACCGTTTCGCCTTTCTGGTCTAATAAGCCGTATCCACGGTAAGCCGTGTCACCGTCTCTCATATTCATGGCTTCAATGAGCTCAAAGCTTGGGTCTGATAAAAAGATGATCTCTCTTTCATCGTCTCTAGGATAGCTCTCCTTCATAGCGTCCGAAAGACGTTTCAATTCATTCGGGCTATCCTTGCTTATGGCGAACAAGTTTACGTCTAATGGATCGAGTTGTTCAAGATGGGTATGCAGCTCCACGAGCTGTTGTTGGCAGGTCCCTCAGGTATAAGTAGTGAAAAAGAAGAGGACCGATGGCTTGTCTCCTGTTATAGTGACCCATTGATTATCCTGATTTTTTAATTGCAATGAATCTGGGTTTTCTTTAGCACAAGCTCCAAGGATGACAAGAGATAGGGATACAATCATGATCCTTATCATGTGCAACATGTATCTACTCATTATTTATTCCCTCCATTTCATTCTGATTGTACCATAATTTATCAGAAAAACATCGAAAACAGGTGCTCTAAAACCAAATGATGGTCATAAAAAAGAATTTCCGTACGAACGACATAATAGACAGAACTTTTTTATGATCCAAGGAGGAATTGAAATGTTTCTTGAAAATAATTACGAATTCTCTAGAACCATTTCTTCGATTCAAGATATAGACCATCTTATGGATAAAAAAGAATCCATCAAAAACCAAATCATGGAGTATATCAGTTGGGAAGAAAGAATGGCTCTCTACCAACAAGTACAAATTATTAATAAGCGTATAAGAGAGATTAAGGATCACACGGTTGTCCGGCATATTAGCTAAACCTTTCTACTGTTATCCCCCCTAATACTTGTTACAATTAACGGACATAGGTGCAATACTAAGAAATAAAGAGAAATAAAGAGCATTTAACTTATCTTCTCTCACTTCTAACGGATTCTGTTCAAAGTTCCCTTCTCCTTCCGATACAACGCACTCCACTCTCAAGAAGAATATTCGCTAATGTTATATAATAAAGACATCCGGTTAATTAGGAGCGAGATATTATGGCTAAGCGGTTAGCCACTCATTACGAATTGTTGAAGCTAGAGTTGACTTTTGATCAAATGAAATCCTTCTTAGAGCTATTAGATTTACAACAAACTCATACTCAGGTGCGCATTTTAGAGAACGGCGACCATGAGTTCATCCTATACGACCAAGGAATGGCTATTCCTTTAACTTTCCATCCTTTAGGGCAACGCTTTGTTTTTGAGGGTTCGTTTACTGTTAAGGATCTTAAATTAGCCAATACCTTCCGAAAAGCTATTCAGCAGTTTGAAGGCCATGGAAAGGTACAGCGGGTATATGAAGGCTATCACATGGAGTACAGCTACCAATACGGACAAGTCACGAAGATTCAAGAATGCCGTGGTGAAGATACTCGATTGGTATTTGAATTTAAAGATATTACGGGAGAGCTAAAGCGTCTTCTCATTGACCAGTCCGTGGAAGATCAAATTGCATGGGTTCGACTTCAGATTGATCAATTGCTTGATCAGAGACGCAAAGGTAAATTTACAAAAGAAATTGACCAGGAGCTAAAAAATCTAACGCACGAGTTATTTATCCTTGAAGCTTAAACTCTGTATTGAATACAGTGAGGGCGACTCTGAAGGTAAACTTTGACTGAAGTTTCCTTTAGTAGGAACCCTCTTTATATTTTTAGGGTATTGATCCCCCTGTCGAAACATGTTATAGTTACTATCGTTGTGAAAAAAAGCGTAAACTACTTAATATACATCTTGTAATACAAAGAAATGAGAGGGGCTGGAGGAAATCGAATACTCAACTTTTGGAAGACATGTAGCGATTGACTGCTGGGGAGTAGATTTTGATTTGATCAACAATGCGGAGCGTCTTCAACTTCATATGGTAGAAGCAGCCGAAGCTTGTGGTGCTACCGTGCTATCCGTTCAAGCACAACAATTCGACCCACAAGGTGCAACTGTACTGGTACTCCTATCTGAAAGCCACCTTTCTATCCACACTTACCCTGAGCGCGGCTTTGCGGCACTTGATTGCTATACCTGTGGAGACACCGTTGATCCCGAAGTAGCTATTGAATATATGGTTAATGTATTAAAACCGAATACGACTCACTCCAAGAAATTAATTCGTGGTACCGGAGATCTTGAAGTGGTGGAACGTTCTATTGAAAAGGTAATGGTGAAATAATTAACATAACAAAAGCTCGTCTGGGTTATAGACGAGCTTTTTCCTCTATTCCCTAGTGGGTTCTGGATTGCGATTACGGCCCATAAGACCTGCAAGTCCCACTAAACCCAGTAGCCCAAGCCAACCCCAGTCTCTTGTGTCAGCGGCGGTTGTACGTGCTGTTCCAGTTCCTGGTGTTCCCATTGTTCCCGCACCTGTACCATATCCAGTTCTATCCACATTGTACATGGCAGCCCCATCAGGTCCTGCACCAGGTGTTCCAACAGTATTTGCACCTCTAATTGTCGTCCCAGTTGTATCCGTTCCCGTAGTATTTGTCCGATCTCCTGCAGCTTGAACCATAGATAAGTTCATACTTAGGATAAGCGCACACAATCCAGCAGTTGCCATCTTCTTCATGTTGTCTGTCCTCCTGTCATTATGCTTAGTTAGTAATAAAGATTAGTTATAGCATTTCCAGGAGACAAACCCTTATACATCCTCATTTCGCTTTGTTTCTTTGATTCTTATCTAACGAATAATAAACCAAGTCCATATTCCACATTTGAATATCTTGTTGATAAAGTAAACCTAGTTTTTCAATTACTCTTCTTGACCTGTTATTTTCAGGTTTTGCTAAGGCAATGACTTCTTGCAAATGTAATTGTTCAAACGCAGTGTTTAGCACCTGTGCTCCTGCTTCTGTTGCATATCCCTTTCCACGCCCGTTCTGACCATAAGCATAAAGGACTTCCACCTTTTGCAAGTCCTCAATAAAATTCAACCCACAGTGACCTAATAAGGTTTGACTTTCTTTTGAATACACTCCCCAAATCCCGTAAGCATGCTTTATCCAATGACCTTCCATATAAGTCATAAAACTTATGGTTTCATCAAGAGTATAGCCTCTACCTTTAGGTAACCATCTCCCTACTTCATCCTCACTCATAATTTGAGCATAGGAAAACAGATCAACCTCCCTGTCCAATGGCTTTAAGATAAGCCGGTTCGTTTGAATTTCCCTCAATTGATGGATCATTGCACCCTCCTGATTGTAAAAAGTTACCAAATAACTTAAATTTATGATATAATCCATCAATTGAGTTTGTCTAGAAGATTTTTATAAAGTCGAATCTTATTCTCCTATGGCTAGGGATCGCAAAGGTTGATCCGAATCTGGTAATTCATGAATTTGTTTCAATAAGTTTGAGACCATTTCTTTCTGTTTTTGAACCTCCGTCTGATCCCAACCTAACATTTCAGCCATATAAGAAATGATTATTGAACCGTACTTTGTCGCTTTCTTCAAGTTAAAGTAAGTCCAGCCGGTTCGCAGTCTCAAGAAATCTGTGGCATTCACAGTCATTTCCTCTTCGATAGAATAAGCCAGCTGTGCACGAAGGGCCCGATGGGGAGAATTCTTGGGCAAGTCACTTAGTTTCTTATAGATTTTTAATGTATTTGTTCCATACACATCAATCCATTCACGAACGATATCCTCCTCAAGGTCAAGGGTTACTCCTCTCTTAAACAGCTCTTTTTTCCAATTTGCAAATGAGGTGTAACCCATACGTTCCCCGCCGCTAATAATTACCTGATCTGTGGTACACTTAACGAGTGCTCTTCCTAGCGAAGTGTTAAGGTCACGTGAAACAAGGTTAACAACCTTCTCTGCCATCTTGCGATAGCCCGTTAATTTTCCTCCAGCAATCGTAATGAGTCCTGAACTAGAAATAAACAACTCATCCTTTCTTGAGAGCTCGCTAGGCCCTTTCCCTTCCTCGTAAATAAGAGGGCGTAACCCTGCCCAGTGAGATTCAATATCCTCTTCCTTTAACTTCACTTCCGGAAACATCGCATTAACTGCCTGGATAAGATAATTTCGGTCGGCCTTTGTTGCACGAGGTTCATCAATGGATTGATCATACGCAGTATCTGTTGTACCAATATAAGTAATCCGTCCTCGTGGAATAACAAACACCATTCTCCCATCAGGTGTATCGAAGTAAGCAGACTGTTTGACTGGTAAGCGCTGATAGTCGACCACTAGATGAACTCCTTTCGTTAGGAAAAGGCGTTTACCCTGTAAGGAACCATCTAGATCTCTGACCCCATCTACCCACGGTCCAGCTGCATTTACCACTTTTTTAGCAAATAGATTAATCCTTTTTCCGTTAAGTTGATCTTGAACCTTCACCCCAACGACCTGACCTGTAGAATCATAGATGAACTCCGTCACTTTTGCATAATTGATAGCCTTTGCACCATGTTTTACTGCTGTTTTCACAATATCTAGAGTCAACCGGGCATCATCCGTTCGATACTCATAATAGAGTCCACCCCCTTTTAATCCGTCCACTTTTAACAGAGGCTCTGTCTTTTTCGTAGCTTCACTCCTTAGCATCTTGCGTCTTTCCTTCCGTGCCACACCGGCTAAAACGTCATAGATGTACAAACCGATAGAGGATGCCCAATATCCATATGTACCTCCTTTATAGATTGGAAGTAGCATTGGGGCAGGAATGACAAGATGTGGAGCATTCCGGTAAAGAATCTCCCGTTCCTTCCCTACTTCCTGAACCAGTTTTACCTCTCCTTGCTTTAAATAACGTAACCCCCCATGAATAAGCTTTGTGGAACGGCTACTTGTGCCTGAGCCAAAGTCTGCCTTTTCCACTAATCCAATGTGAAGTCCTCTAACACTTCCATCAAGGGCGATCCCAGCACCTGTAATTCCCCCTCCAATAACGAGTACATCCAACGTATCACTTGCCATTTCTTTTAAAATAGTTCCTCTTTCTCGTGCAGAAAAATAAGTTTTCAAACCGAGTCTCTCCTCTCCAGTTAGCTTTCAAACTGTACTTCCTTTACTCCTTCAATTTTTTGGAGGCCTTCTATTATGTTAAGGACGTTCTTGTGCCTTGACGTGCGAATTTGCATCTCTATAACTACTCTACTATGAAGTTCATCTACAATTTCCTCGGAGATGAAGATATTACGAATATCCACATCTTCAAAACCTAATACAGTACTTATCTCTCCTAATTTTCCTGGTCGATCTGCTACTAATATACGAAGCTTTCTTGATTGAGTAGAGGAAGCAAAACGATTTTCTATTCCTCTTAGAAGTAAAACACTAAACATAACGATTGCCGTTGTAGCAATAGCAGGAACATAAAAACCAGAACCGACACTTAAACCAATGGCTGCCACGACCCATAATGTTGCCGCTGTAGTCAAGCCCGTTATCACTTGATTCGAATGACGAAGAATGGCGCCTGCTCCAAGAAATCCAATTCCGCTTACCACTTGGGCCGCTAAACGTGCTGGATCAAAGCGAGCATTGGGATGATTGAGAAGGTGATCCCCAAAACCATAGATCGATGTAAGCATAATCAGAGCAGATCCGACTGAAACTAACAGGTGAGTCTTGAAACCAGCTTGTTTATTCCTCCGTTCCCTCTCCCAACCAATAATTCCGCCTAATAGAGCTGCTAATCCTAAGCGCAGCATCATCGTATAATGATCAAGTTCAATGGTATACGTTTGGATCTCCTCCCTTTCTCAACCAATTAATAAAACCCAACACAATGAGACTAGTCTTCTGACTATTCACACGTGTTGGGTTTCTCCTCATCTCTACCCATTTACATATTAACTTGTCTAGAGTTTATCCTAAGCTTTCATATCTTGCCATTGCCATAGTTCTTTAGCCGAAGTTGAGATGCCAATCGCTCCATTATCCAAAGCCAACTCTAAGTCTTGCAAGTCTAGGATCAATCCCCCTGCTATGACAGGAACCCCTAATTCAGATTGAATACGCTTCGAAATACGCGGAATGACCATTCCAGGTAATACCTCAATTGCATCGGGCTGAGAATTCTTAATGGTTTTAATACCATTTTCTAAAGAGACCGAATCAAAGACAAATAACCGCTGTATCGTCATCATCCCGTATTTCTTAGCTGCTAATATAATATTGGATTTGGTCGTGACGATGCCGTCAATTCCAATCTCATTGGCCAAATACCTGACACCCATCTGATCTTTTCCAATCCCTTCAATAAGATCAAAGTGGACAAAGATCAGTTTGCCAGCATCCCGAATTCGCTCAGCGTAATTCCCTAATGTAAAGATATCACCTTTAAGTAAGAAAATGATATTTGACGTGGTCCCTAATATAGCGTCTAAATCATCCTCCGTTACGAGAGATGTGATCACTGGCTTGTTCTTCAATGCATATTGGATCGTCTTGATGGCCTGATTGTCTTTCATTTTTGCAGCACGCCCTTCTCATGAATACTAACTCTATCTAAATGTTTTCTGCAAAAATGACCGACTTCCTCCTTTTCTCAGAGATTACCTCGTAAATGACTCCTCTGTTGACCTTTTCAACACGATATCGTAAACCGAATCTAGGATATAATCAGGTTGGTATGGAGCCCCTTCCATATTTTCACGTTTTGTAATTCCAGTTAGCACAAGTGCCGTATTTAACCCTGCCACTTTACCCATTAAGATATCCGTCTCCACTCTATCCCCAATCATAAGGCACTCTTCAGGCTTTAACTCTAGAATCTCTAAAGCTGTACTGGCTGTCAAAATAGATGGCTTACCCATGATTCCATCGATTTTCTGTCCTGTAGCGCCTTCAATCGCACCTATCATAGCTCCACAGTCTGGAACGTCTCCATCAGGGACCGGACAGGTACGATCCGGATTGGTAGCAATAGCGACAGCACCTTTCTTAATAGCTTGATAAGCAAAGTTTAAATGCGAATAATGGAACTCTCGATCCCAAGAGATAAGAACGACCTGGGTCTCTTGCGGAGTAGATGCGAATAAGATCCCTTCCTGCTCAAGCTCTTCCTTCAGTATCTCTTCGCCAATTACGTAAACCTTTTCACCAGGGTGTTTCTCCTTAAGATACTTTATGGTAACAAGGGCAGGGCTAAGAATATTTTGCAAACCTACTTTGATCCCAAATCTATTTAACTTCGCTACATATTTTTGCCTAGATTCTATCGTCTTATTTGTCAAGAAAAGCACTTTCTTCCCCATTGTCTGCAGAGTATCAATGACATCAACAGCTCCTGGAATCATTTCCTCCCCTAAATAAATCGTTCCATCTAAATCAAAAATATACCCTGAAAAATTCTTCATACGCTTCTCCTCTACACAAAAGTTCTTTAAGACAAAATACAAAAAACCCAAACCACAAAAAGCCTTACCCTTCGAATGATAAAGTCTTCCATGGCTTGGGATTCTCCACGTCTCTGTCCCTTGCACAGTAGCTTATTTGATTTTCATTAAATCGTAGCCAATCTTCACTTTCTCTCTTATGTGTGGGTTCAATGATTGCGTTACTTCCTCATAAGGCTCCCCATCTGTTAAATGGACCGCGATCACCTCACCCACTCGGTCCAGCTCATAGAATTCTGTTAGCTGCTTTAAGGATGTGTGATTGGGAAGATCTTCAAACGCTGTGGTAGCTTCATGAATTAACAGATCAATTCTTGGCTCTTCTTTTATCCTCGGATTTAACATGGTATCTGCGGAATAGACAATTACTTCATCTTGATCCATCATTTTCAAGCCGACCGTAGAACCTAAATGCAGGCTTGGAAAGGTCATCATAGAAAACCCTTCGCCACCTATGAGTTGAGTCTCCTTTTTCCATGGAAAAGTCCTAACTTGAATGGCGAATTGTATGGGCCATTCCTTTACCCCCATTACCTCTAACCAACTTCTTAACCTTAATTCATTATCCTCTGAACAATAGATCGTTAACGGTTCCTTACGTCCATCCAGCCACATCCCCCAAAGAAGAGAAGGTAACCCATAGATATGATCAATATGAAAATGAGTGAATACTATCTCTTTTATTTCGTCAGTTGCTATGCCCAGCTTCTTAAGCTTGCCAAGTGGATTCCCTCCTACATCAATCATAATCCAATGGCTTTGCGGTCTAATTAACAAATACGTATTATCACGTTCAGCACCAGCCGTAGCACTCGCTGTTCCCATTAACAAAATATCCATATTGCCCTCCTATTTGATTCCCGAATGCATAAAGCTCTCCACAAACTGCCTCTGGAAAACAAAGAAGGCAAGCAGTAAAGGAAAGATAACCATAATGGTAGCTGCTGTAACCGTTCCCCATTGCGCTCCTGTTTCAAAAGACTGAGCGAATATGGCCATTCCCACCGTTAACGGACGACTACCTACCGTATTCGTTACGACCAAAGGCCACATAAAGTTGCTCCAATGCGTACTAATTGAAATAAGAGCAAAAGCTACGTAGGTTGGCTTTGCCGCGGGAATATATACATGCCAAAGGATTTTCCACCAACTGCAACCGTCGATTTTTGCCGCTTCTTCAAGATCGATAGGAACTTGCTTAAACGTTTGGCGAAGTAAGAAAGCACCAAAGGCAGAAGCCCAATAAGGAAGCATAACGGCTAGCTTCGAATCCACTAAGCCTAATTCTTTCATGATCGTATAGTTTGGAAAAATTAAGATATCCGGTGGGATCATAAGCTGAGTTAAGAACAAGATAAAGATTACATTTTTACCCCAAAAGTCCAATCTAGCAAAAGCATAAGCTGCCAGCGTAATCGTAAAAAGCTGAACAGCTAAGATTCCAAACACAATAATAAAGGTATTGTAATAGTATTGGATAAAAGGCGCTGTATTCCATGCCTCGATATAATTGCTCACGGTCGGATTATCAATCCAGAATGGATTCGAACTCGATGTTACTTCACTTGTTGGTGTAAAGGAGGTAAAGATGGTCCAGATCAACGGAATTAAAAAGGCAATGCCTAGAAGAGTTACAACACTGTAGTTTACGATTCGGTACATGGTCTATCCCCCTTTCTCTAGTAATGAATCCGCTTGTCCAGATAGGCATAGTTAAAGATAGAGATCGCAAGCAATATGACCAGCAGAACAACCGTCAAGACGGAAGCCTTCCCCATATCCCAAAAACTAAATGCAGTCTCATAAATGTAGTAAAGCAAAAGATTACTTGCATTGTCGGGTCCACCCTTTGTCATAATATAGAGATGATCCACAAGTTTAAAAGAGTTGGTCACCGCAATAATAAGAACAAACATCGTGGTAGGCATGAGTAATGGAAAAGTAATATGACGGAATATTTGAAAAGGCTTCGCCCCTTCTATTCTAGCTGCTTCATAAACATCCTGAGGGAGGTTCTGAAGACCTGCTAAGTAGAAGATCATAAAAAAGCCAGCTTCCTTCCAAATGAGCATAAAAATCATAGAGTACATAACCCATGAAGGATCCCCTAACCAATTGACACCCTTCACCCCAAAAACCTCAAGAAACTGATCTAATAATCCATAACTAGGTGTATAAATAAACAACCATATATTAGCAATCGCTATCATAGGAATAACTGTCGGATAAAAAAAGGCGGCTCGCAGGAAAGCATTCGCTTTCAGTTTGCCATTCAGCCAAATCGCTAGATAAATCGCTAAGAATATACTCGTTGGAACCGTTCCAATGGCAAGCAAGAGATTATTCTTCATGACTTTGAGGAAGATATCATCCTCTAATAATTGCTTATACTGTTGTAGTCCTACGAATTCGGTTTGGCCCATTGTTGAATTAAAAAAACTTAAATAAATAGACTTCAAGGTTGGATAATAAGTAAATAAGATCAAGAAAATCATAGAAGGCAGCAATAAACTATAGGCAAACGCATTTTTCTTCCAACGAGTGGGGGGTAAGGACCCTCTCCCCGTCCCGGTTAACCAGTTCACCTTCTTTTCCATCATCACGGACGGACTGTCTTGCATCTTTGATTCCACTTTCACTACAGAGCCCCCAATCTTTATGGTATAGGAGACTTAAAACGCTTAAGTTTTAAGTCTCCTATTTCCGTCTTCGATGTTATTTGAAGTTCTTTAACACTTGGTCGGCTTGAGTCTGAGCCTTTTGTAAGGCTTCATTAACGCTAGTCGTACCATTTAAGGCAGCTTGAATATTGTCATTCAAGATCTTTTGAACCTGCCCATTCTGGTAAGTAGATAATTCACTATTTGCGTATTGAAGTTGATCCATCGCTACTTTCGCATGTGGGAAATCAGTCACATATTTTTTTAATGTATCTGTCTCATAAGCAGACTTTCTAGTTGCCACATACCCGGTGTCAATGGACCACTGGGCCACTCGTTCAGGGGATGTTAAGAATTCAATAAATTTGGCTGATGCCTTCTTATTTTCCTCAGGGATATCTTTAAACACATAAAGGTTACCTCCACCAGTTGGTGAACCAAATTGCTTGTTAGCAGGTAGGAAAGCCACTCCGAAGTCAAAGCTTGCGTCGTTCTTTACTTTCGTTAGGTTTCCTGTCGTATGGAACATCATGGCTGTTTTACCACTTAAGAAATCAGAAGGAACAGTCGCCCATTCAATAATTCCTTCCGGCATAACTTTATCCTTCTTTCCAAGATCATGCCAGAATTGAAGCGCTTCCACGTTGGCTGGATTATCAAAGAAGACTTGCTTTCCGTCTCCGGACATAATATTATCCCCGGTTTGTAGCGCTAAAGCTTGAAACATCCAATATTGAAAACCTGTGCTCGGAATCTCCAATCCCCATTGTGTCACATTTCCCTGTCCATCCTTTACAGTAAGCTTCTGCGCATACTCTCTTAGCTCTTGCCAATTGGATGGTGCTTTTTCTGGGTCCAATCCGGCTGCTTTGAAGGCATCCTTGTTATAATACAAAACAATGGTACTACGTTGAAAAGGAACACTCCAAACATCATCGCCTACTTTGGAATTGGCCATGAACCCTTCAAAGAAATCATCGATATAGGATTTCTCAAATTGTGGTGTCAAATTTTCAATAGCATTCATAGATAGGAGCGTATACAACTCTGTGGACAATAGTACTGCCATGTCCGGAGCATTGCCACCCTGAACAGCTGTCGCCACTTTGGTCATCGTATCCTGATAACTTCCACCGAAGATCGGTGTAACTTTAATGTTAGGGTTTTCCTTCGTAAAATCTGCAGCTAAACCATCAATGATCTTGGTGATAGGTCCACCAACAGCAACTGGAAAGTAAAACTCCAATTCTATTGGTTTGTCACCTGAACCAGCAGGTGCAGTTGAATTCGAATTCGTTGTTCCACTGCTACATGCTGTCAGCGCTAAGGTAAAAACAAGAAATAAGGCCCATAAACGTCTCACTTTTAATCCCCCTCTTTATTCATTATTGGCTGGACATGGCTATTCTGAGAAAAAGTACAAAAACCCTGAGTGCACAAATAACTCCTTCACTTCTGAAAGAATTAAAAGGTGCAATCAGGGCTCTCCGCGTCTCTACCCAGAATACATATTGGTAACATCTTGAAACAAATAATACACTAATAATTACATATTTTCAATATCTTTTATTCTATTCTTCGAAATTTTCTCCATTGCGCTATGAAGCCATGTATCGAATCCACTTTCGAACTTGAAGATAGAACATGATCTCAATAAGCACGGTTCCAAGCACATCCATATAACCATACTCTGTGCCAACCCCATAATAACCCTGTGAAATAATGGACACGACAATATAAAAAACAAAATAAAGAGGGATTAGAATAACAGCGAGCCGAATCACAATAGGAAAGCCAATACAGATAAATCGTTCAAAAAAATCCTTCCCATCACCCTCTTCATTCGCTTCAAAGCATAGTCGTATTCCCCAAACCGTCGTAAAAAGAATAGCCATCATCTCTAAAGCATAAACGGAATTAAACGAACTATCTAAGTAGGCATAAGGTGTAATAGATAAGAAAGCAAAAACCACCAAGATATATCTTAGCTTTTGATTCGATGTAAGTTCATTATTTCTTAACAAATCCGCTAGCTTTTTTACATTCCAGAAAATCATTCGTTCGTGTACCCCTCTGCCTTTAATCTTTTATATTCGGTGATAAATTCAGTTGGACTTGTTTTTACATAAAAAGAAAATACTTGGTGGTTGCTATGCAGATAAAGAAATCCAGTTTCTTCAGAAATCACTTTATACGAAATGTCCAGTATATCTTGAAGTGAGAAATGACGAGACTCGGTGATAATCTTATCTCTATATAAGACTAATAATTGCTCTGATTCAATTCGATGCTGACCGTTCGACTGAATGGTCCGCGATATTTCTATGTACGGTTGTGTAGAAATAATCATCCTATCCCATCCTCCATAAAAGGGAAATCCAGCAACACTCTTATACGCAACAATTCAGATAAGGTTTCACTATGGAGAATGGAACAAGAGTTTTAGCCCATGGTCGTCGTCCATACCACAACAAACAATAAGCTTAGCCCAAAACTTAAGAATACATTCTTTTTCCAAACCATAAGAGCCATACATAAAATACTAGCGATGACATAGAGGGGATTGACTTCAAAAGCACCCTCTCGGACAAACACGGAAGGGAAGATCAGTCCTGCAAAAATCCCGATAGGAATATACGAAAGACCGCTCATCAACCGTTCTGATAATTGTTGATTCGGTAAGCGCAAGAACGCTCTTCTACAAAAGTAAGTTACTGCTGCCATGCCGAAGAACAGCAATAAGGTTGTTTGAATACTCACGCAGTAACCTCCTTTGGTTGTTCTTCCTTTACTACCTTCCTCGATTTTGCTGGGAATGCGTAACCGATGGCAAAGGATAGAACACCAGCTATCAGTAGGTGCAAACCATTAGGTACAACAAAGACAAGAGCAACTGCTAACCCTCCACATAAGAAAAAGGTCGCGATACGCAACAAATTCGTAAGCTGATAGAAAACTAGTGCAAGGAACATAGCCGTAAAACTAAAGCCTAAGCCGAGCGCCTCTGGGTCAGGAATCCAACTGCCGGTCATGGTGCCAAGGAAAGTTCCAAAAACCCAAGTAAAATAAAGGGTAAAACTCACTCCCATAATGTAAGACTTCGTTGGCGCAAAATGGCGAAATCTATTCAGTGTTAGGGCATATTGCTCATCGATAAGAAAGAAACTAAGCAATGTTACGAATCGATTAGAGAATCCAGCATAGTAAGGGGACATGGATAATCCCATTAACAAGTGCCTAGAATTAATCAAAAAGGTAGCTAAAATAATAGCCAATATGCTTGCTTGATCGGATATCATAGAAAGACTAGTAAACTGCGCGGAGCCGGCAAACACGATGAAAGACATCCCGACGCTTTGCCATATGCTTAACCCAGCTTGAATGGCCATCATGCCAAAAATTCCACCAAATAAAAGAAAGCTTAATCCAATGGGCACGGCATCCATAATGCCTTGTTTCCATTGTCGTTCTTGTGGTGAGTTACTCAAACTACTCACTCCTTTAGAAGTTATCATTCTAACCACTACATTAAAAAACATAAAGGAAACGGTTCATTAGAGGTTGAACCGTTTACCAGTAACCACTTGATAAAGATCAGGGCGATTGCGCCAAAGTTGATCTAGTTTCTCTTCTCCAAACTCTCTCGTGATTTCCTCGATCATAATATCATGTCGCACATATTCTGTAGCCACCAGTACAAGAGCTGGGTTCTTCGTTTTCACCGCCCATGGCACAGATTGGTCTGAAAAATTAGCTATCACTACTTCTTCCCCGTCCCGTGCAACGATTGTCAATTGCCCACCCATACGCTTCTGCACGACTTCGGGTGGCATGTAATTGTGATGATAGGTGTGTCTAATTCGTTGATCCTGGCCACCGAAAACAATAGAGTAAACGGATACTTCTTTAGATACCTGCTCCTCCACCGCACGTTTGATTCTTTCCACCTGTGGCTCCCACACCGAAATCCACAATTCCTCCTGAGTTCGGCCAATGACGTCTGTCATTTCTTGAAGCACTTGTTCTTCCCCATCGAGATGAACAATGACTTCCAAATCAGGTTTTCGTTCAAGAGACTCTAACGTCGTCTCCAAGAAAGCCATAGAGTTTTCTAAATTATTTCGCATGCGTTGAAGCATATCCTTAGCTGGTACAGGAGCATACTTGACAGGTTCAGAGGGGACGAGATAAACAGCTCCCCGATCAACCAGCTTACCTAACACTTCATAAATCATCGATCGTGGTACACCAGAACGCTTACTAACTTCATAACCTGTAACCGGTGAGTTTTGCAACAAGGCGACATAGGCTTTACTTTCATATTGAGAAAATCCTAGCTTCTGAAGTTCACTAAATAGAAGTTCCAACCCCACACCCCTTAGTCGTTATTATCCTACTTACTATTACACACGAAATGGATAAAAAGATCAAGAACAAAAAATAAAAAAGAGGGTGACCTAAAACAAAGAGCCTGGCCCATTGTTTTAGGTCACCCGCTATTAAAAATGCTAGGATTCCATCGGTTTGCCGTTGCCGCCCGTTTCCTTAATCACTTCATTTCCCTTTGTAAACAAGCGTTTAAGCCATGAAACAGCATCATCGACTAACGTGTACATGATGGGTATGAAAAACAAGGTGAAGAGCATGGATATACTTAAACCAAAGATCGTGACCACTCCGATGGGCTGCTGCGTTTCGCTTCCCTCAGCCAAACCTAAGGACAAAGGAAGCATCCCCAGCACGGTTGTGACGGTGGTCATCAAAATAGGCCGAAGACGTCTTCCCCCCGCTTCCACGATGGCCTCTACTTTATCCATTCCTCGCTCCCTTAACTGATTAATATACTCAATCAGTATAATCGCATTGTTCACAACGATTCCCGCTAATACGATCATCCCAATAAAGACCGGAAAGCTCAACGGTAACCCTGTGGTTAATAAGGCTACAACCACTCCTACAACCGCGGTAGGGATGGTGAACATAACAATAAACGGCTGAGTAAAGGATTCGAATTGCACGGCCATCACGGTATAGACGAGGAATATCGCCAGACCAATGGTTAACAAGAGGTTCCCTAGTGACTCGTTGAATTGCTGTCGCATACCGCCCATAGTGACCTCATATCCGTTAGGTACCGGAATTTGCGAAAGCAGCTGATTCACCTGTCCCATGACCTGAGCAGCACTTGTTCCTTCTACCATGTCTGCTGTCACCGTGTACATTTGGCGCTGGTTTTCTCTTTGAATCGAAACCGGCCCTTTGCCCTCCTCTATGCTGGCAATCGTTTCGAGAGAAACATGCTGTCCACCAGAGGTCTGCACCAAGAAGCCGTATAAATCTTCGATAGTATCCGATTCGGTCTCAGGTAATTGAATAACCACATTATACTCTTTTCCATCTTGCTGCATTGTAGCAGCGGACAAACCATCAAATACCGTACTAAGCTGGTCCATCACATCCCCTTGCGTAAGACCGTATTGAGAGGCTACGGTGTCATCTACCCTTACAGTAAATTGCGGTCGCCCACTCACACTCGGAACCTCAACATTCTCAAGCGAAGGGACCCTCGATAACAAGAGTTCGACCTGTTCAAGAAGCGTGGTTAATACTTCTTGATCGGGCCCCGCTATACTGACTTGCAGCGCAGAACCACTTCCCCCAGCCGAACGGAATTGCCGTCCCACCGTAAAATTAGCTCCCACGATGTTTTGCTTTAAGTCCGACTGAATTGCAGCACTCAATGCCGCTGTCGGCATTGTCATCTCATCCGCTTTGACCAGCTGAAGTGACACTTGAACTCTGGTCTCACTGATTGAGGTTTGAAGTAATTTAATATTCTCCTTGTACTTCTGTAAAATTCCTTCGACTTGATTGGCATAAGCCTCTACCTTAGAAAACTCGGTTCCTTCATCAAAGTTGGCAGACAAGTCCAGCCTTTGCTCCTGAGAACGAGGGAAGGTCTGAACCTCGAAGGAGGAGAAAAAGAAGCAGCTTCCAATTGTAATAGCAACCACAGTAAGCACGACCAGCCAACGCAGTTTCAAGCTCAGCCGTAACAAGCGTTCATAGGATCGGGATAATAACCGGATCCATGCGGGATCTGTCGCCAACCTATCATTTTTGGTGTTGGTTAGCATGTTGGACGCAACCATAGGAACAAAAGTTACAGCAACGACTAAAGCCGCAATAAGCGAAAAGGAAACGATGACCGCCATCGGAACGAACAGCTGTGAAATTTGGCCGTTATCGATCATAATGAGCGGTAGGAAAACGACGAGCGTCGTCGTTGTCGATGCGATGACGGCAGAAACTAATTCCGAGCCACCCTGAATTGCCGCCTCTTTTGCACTAAGCCCGTCTTGCTTATGTTTGATGATATTTTCCAAAATAACAATCGAGCTATCAACCATCATCCCAATTCCCAAGGCTAGCCCGGAGAGAGTAATTACGTTAAGGGTCTGATCGGAATAGCGGATGAGAATAAAGGTCGTCACGACCGCAAGCGGGATCGAAACACCAATCACCAAAGTGGCTCGAAGACTGCGCAAGAAGAATAGCAAAATCAATACCGCAATGGCGCCCCCGATGGTGATCGCTTGCGTCACTCCGCTAATTGCGTTTCGGATAAAGGTGGACTGGTCGTTCACCACAACAAGCCGGATGTCTTCTCCCCATTCTTTCTGAAGGTTTTCCATAGTAGCTAAAACCTTGTCGGCGATATCCACCGTATTGCTGCCTGACTGTTTAGAAATGGAAAAAAGCACGCCCTCTTCCTGATTGATTCGCGTTATGTTGTCTACTTCACTTGACGTATTGGTAATGTCAGCAACATCTTCGACCGTAATGGTTTTTCCATCTTTTAAGCGAATGGGAGTATGGGCGATCTGATCGAGTGAAGTATACTCACCATCTACACGGATCTGAATCTCTTCATCTCCTTTGGGAACTGCACCGACCGTTCCTGCAGCGTTTTTCTCCCGGATCGCAGTCGACACGCTGCTTGCCGTCAACCCATATTGCTTAAGCAAGATGGGATTGAGTATGACTTTCAACTCGGCGGATCTTCCGCCTTGGACGGAGACGCCTGCAACTCCTTCAATTCGCTCGAAACTTGGCATCATATCGTCAGCTATCTGTTGCAGACTAATCGTGTCTTTACCCACCAAGGCCAGCGTCATCACCGGTATGCTGTTCACATCGAATTGGGCCACTGTAGGGGTGTCCACCCCATCTGGAAGCGTTCGACCCACTCTGGACATTCTCATCTGAAGATCGGAAACAGCTTTGTCAAATTCCACCGAATTCGCGAACGTCACTCGGATACGGACTGATCCCGTGCTCGTCGTGGAGACCATTTCTTCTACGCCGCTCAGAGAGGCGATTTGGGCCTCGAGGGGCCTCGTCACCATCTCTTCCATATCCTGCGGTGCTACATTATTGTAGGAGGCTGAAACGGTTACCGTTTTGTTTTCGATTTCCGGAAACAGATCAATGGGTATATCCCGCAGGGTCACCGCTCCTACCAGGAGCAAACAAATCACGAGCATGATGACCGTAACTGGGCGATGTACCGATGACTTGATTATATTCACGATCTGCCACCCCCGCCAGTACCTGACGGTCCTTGTCTTCGCTGCCCTTCCCCGGCTTGTCCCTGAGCGTTCTCCCCCTCACCTGGACCCCCGCCAACCGCAGGGAGCTCCTGTCCAGGAAGCAGGATGGTCATTCCATCCGACACCAATTTGTGCCCATTGACTATGAGCTGAGTATTCTCCTGAAGATCTCCTTGGACCGCTGTAAGGTGTGTCTGACTATTAATGATTTCCACCTTCCGCTTAACCGCTTTTCCGCCTTCAGCCGTATAGACAATACGCGAGTCACCTTCCTGCAAAATGGCTTTCGTTGGAACGAGAAGTGCATTCTCGACCAACGTTTCCGTAAAGGTCAACTGCACCACCTCACCGCTAGCAACAGAGGTATCCGAGGTTGCAAAGGTCAATTCCACATCGAAAAGTCCATTCTCATTTGTGGCTCCACTGACATAATCGACCTTAGCCTTGAGCGTTTTACTTTCTGCGACAGTCTCCACATTCACCTCTCGCCCTTTCGGAAGAAGCGCTTTTTGCTCCGCTGTAACCTGTGCGGTGATGATTAGTTGCTGGTTGTTCGAGATGGTAACCAGCGGCTGTTGACTAGATACATTCTCGCCAACCTTGTAGTTAACGGCCATGACTTCTCCTGAAATAGGTGCGCGGATGACCCCATCGCTCTGCGTATCACGTACATCCTTGAGCGTTTGCTGGAGATTGATTTCCGCCTTTTTTACACTTAGCTCGTTTTGTCGTATCGATAAATCCGCTTTTTCCATCTCAATTTCTAAAGAAGCCTCTTGATTCTCATAGGCCGTTTTTCTTTCCTCCTCCAGCGTCTGGGCAGCTTTCAATTCAGCTAAAGCGATGGCACCCTGTTCATAGAGGTACTGAGCTTCTTCTAGTTCCTCCTTGGCTTTGTCCCAATCCGTCTCCGCCTGTTGAAGATCCCGTGCCTTCTGTTGGGCTTGCTTCTTGGAAATTTGAGCATTCTCAAGCTGCTGCTTGGCGCTTTCTATTTCCATTTCCGATTGTGTGATCGCTTCTTGGGTATCGGAGATATCCACCGTGGCAAGAATTTGCCCTTTTTGAACCCTATCGCCTTTTTTAACCTGAAGGGATATTAGCTCCCCGGATATTCCAGAAGAAACTTCGCTCACGCTATCCGATACGACATTTCCTAGGATTTTTTTGGTAACCGTCAAATCTCCCTTAGCTACCGGTTCTACCTCTACAGCGACAGTTTGCTGAGCTTGCCCAAAGCCTCCCTGACCACGCGCGGCACCCATCGATCCCTGTGGTCCGCCGGACGAGCAGCCTGTAATCAACAAAAAGGACACCGTTAAAAGCACCAGCTGATTTTTTTTCATCTTGTTTCTCCCCTCATCATGACTTGTCCTTTTAATTGGTCCATGGCTTATTCCACCTGTGATTCAACTGATCCATCTGGATTGCGATTTCTTCCAGCTGTCTCTTCTTTTGGTTGAAACTGTTTTTGTCCCTTTTCACTTCCAGGGCAGTGACTAAGCCTTTAGCGTATTTCGCTTCGGTTACACGTAGGTTGTCTTCCGCTGTTTGCAGATTGATCTTCAGCACATGATACTGGTCCTTCAATCTCTCCATATCAGAGTACATGCTGCGGATCGTCTCCTCCAATTGCTCTTTGCTTCTGGCCAATGTCGTCTGTGCTTTCTCCACATCCATCTTCGTTAGATCATAGTTTCCGCCCGCATTGAACGAAAATAGATTCACGTCAAGCTCTGCAAGCTCTACTTGTTTTTCTAGGAGCCAAATGGACGGACTACTCGATATCATTCTCGTAATTTGGGTGTTCACATCCCATTCCTCCGGCTCGACATAGGTAGGCTTGTCCGCTAATAGATAAGTACGATCCTTTGATTTTCCCATCAAGGTATTGAGCTTGGTCCAGGCATCAGAAAGAGCCGTCTTTGCGGTTTGCACATTCTTTTCAGCCTCTGTCCTGGCTTTCATGATCTGATTTTTTTCCACCTCGGATATTCGGCCCATTTTGGCTTTCGCTAGAGCAGCCTGTTCTTCCATTTGGGCTACTTCTAGTGATTCTTCTCTATCAATGACATCATTTTGTTTTACGAGAATATCTTGATAGGCTTTCATCACACTGAACCGGACCTGATCGCTTGTCACTTCAGCTTGTTTCTTCGACATGGAGTAATTGATATTAGAAGAGGCAACCTGTTTAAAGGCTGAACGAACTGCCGCATCGTCTTGGCCATTCCCAGTGCCTATGGGGGTGTACTCCAATTCATCCGCTGCGTCTTCCATTTTTATATCATTGCTTTCGATGTTCTGTTGCGCAGTTTTCATATCATAACTATGCGCTTCCGCTGACTTCACCGCATCTTCCATGGTTAAAATGGCTATGGAAGGATCTGATTCTATTTTCTCTTGTGGGGAAGTGATATAGACCGTTTTGGTTGATTTCTCCCAAATCACATCAGCCCCAAAGGACTCACTAACTACCCTCAGCGGGACCACTGTCCTTCCAGTTTGAACGAATGCTGGCACATCCAATGGAATCTGCTGATAATTTTTTAATGCATACGTTGAACCTATCTTTAGTTGAATAGTCACGTTATCCTTTGAGGCTATCACGGTTTGCGTGTCTTGGTTCCAATTCACCTCTGCACCTAATTTCTCGAAGATCTCTCGCATCGGTACCATGGTAAAATCGTGATAGATCATGGGTGCCTGTTCAAAAGAGATAGGATGGTTGTCAATTTTCACCTGTATATCCGAGTGTGCACTAGTTTCATTGGGAATCGATCCAACAAGTAAACCTAAAGCAAGAAAAATAGTTAATCTATGATTCCACTTCAATCTCTTCCACCTCCATTGGCAAGTATCGTGCTGAACAAACAGCGAATTATATCTATTTTAATTAAATTCGTGGAAGTTCGCCAACTTTTTCCACATTTTGAGCTTAAGAAGACTTTATTGCACCCATTATTGTAATGGAGAATTGTGTCAGGAACATGTCAAAACACTTCGTTAAGATGTTTTAACAACTAAAGCCACCCTTCTTTGAGGGTGGCTTATCTAATGGTGATGCTTTATCCTGATGTTTTTTCTTCTAAAGGCTTCATCTCACGAATATAGGGACTGCCTCGAAAAGGGCTAATCCTCATTTTATCTATTCTTTCCAAGACGAGCTGCTTATTCATGATGCTAAAATACTCTTCAAACCCTTTTATCTTTATAGAAGATTCTAATAGAGCAGGGTCTCCAATGGCTTCAATGATATACGGGGTATTAATAGGTATGGTGTCAATTAATATGTTGTCACCAACGGTTCTAATATAAGTGGTAGGAGTAATCCGATGGCCATTCAAAGCCATATGACGAGCCCCAGACGCAAACAATTCATTAACAAGGTACCGAAGGTCATCATCATATACAATCTCATCAAAGTAGTTTTCAAAATAACTATCGTTATCGTCGTAGGGAATGTCTTCAATTCGCACGATAAGCCCTTGACCCTCCACGCCTGCACTCCCCGTTAAGGTTTGAAGACGTTCAATTTCTTCCTGAATAACAGAAAAAGAATCTGCCTCTTTGATGGAACTTCTATATTGTTGAAGGAGGCCATGAGATTTTTCAATATCGGCTTGCAGGTTCATATTATTTTCGCGTTTCTTTTGTAATTCTTGCCGAAGGAGGGTAACGTCCTGATTATCTTTTTGTGATTCTTGCTGATTAGATAAATATTGTATACCTAAGAGATAGCCAACTAGTAAACAAGTGACCGTTATGAGTAAAAGGGTTGTTCTATTTTTTTTTGCTGCGATCACTCATAAGGAACCTCCTGTGAAGGCAGGGAGCTCTACCTCATCCTTCTTCTCAATAAGCATACCCGCATTAGAATAGCGCCTTAAGTGATCAAGGACTCCACCAGGCATATCCAATGCTGTCTTAAGTATAACGGGATCTCCTATTGCTAAGATTTCGTACGGGGCATTAATTTTGGTGTCGTTAACCAACATGACTAAACCAGAATATACAATCGCCGAATGAGTCGTTAATCGCTGGCCATTCAGACTAACGGCTTCCGCTCCAGCTGCAAAAAGCTCATTAATGATTTGTCTTAAGGTCTCCTCGCGTACTGTTGCCTCGCCCCCAAGATTGTCCTTCTGTTGAGTACTCTCCGTAAGTGTTACAGCAACTCCTCGTCCTTTAACCGGAATCACTCCACCCCACATACGAAGTGTTTGCAACTCTTCTAATAAGCCCTCTCCATAAGCTTCTTTGGACGCAAGCTCTTTCTCGAAAGCTGACACTTCCTGTTTGACGGTCACCAACTGATCCATTAAGGCCTGCTTTTCTACTTGCTCCTTAATCATTTGTTCCTGTATTTCTTGCTTTTTGTCTAATTGCTCCGGAATTTCCTCCCAGACTTGCACCTGCTTCGTGTACTTCACAGAAAAAGAGATCATAAATCCAAATACTAGAGCTACTAAACTCATGTATACATGTACTTTTCTTATCCTCACGCCAGGAATCACTTCCCTAGTTTAAGATCAAAATAGGATGTATCATACTACAAATTCTAGTATGGATCATGCAAAAAAGTCAAACTACGGAAAATCTTTGCTTCTAGCTTCCTTCCAAACCTTCTGTTAAAGTAAAGCATGATGTTCCCTTAAGGGAGGAATGAACGTGAGGTATCCTGAAATCAACAAAAACAAAGTTCTTCATACTGCCGAAACCGTGCGAGAAGCAGTGGACGAGGTGATTTTACAACGAGGACTCGATTACTATCAAAGAGGGTTCGTTCAGAGCACCGTTGCTCGTGATAATCGAATTGACGCCATAGTCAAAGGAACTAGGCAATATCATGTTATTTTAAATTTAGATCAGTTTTTCGAAAGCCATTGCAGCTGTCCCTATCATGTCGTTTGCAAGCATATTGTAGCTACCGTTTGCCAGGTTCTGTCCTTACTAACAGATCCTGAACAATTTTTCCTATCAAGTCAAGAAGAATCAACGGTAGAGCTTTTAGAAACAGATTCTCCTGGACGATGGATGGAAATCTTTGAACAAGCTTTTCCCCTCTATGTTTCTGGGCTGAATTATGATCTAACCTACCGATATGAGAAATTTTTTGCTGATATGGAACAACACACCGAGTTTTGGTCCAAACCACAACGCTTTCTTTATGAACTTTATCTCTTATTGTTTGGTTTGCAAAAGTTAGAGGACGTCTCTAGACGATCCACTTATGGGTTGGACCGACAGCTAAAAGATGCTTTCCATCTGCACTTAAACCGACTTCAGTATCTCACCCTAACTGATGATAAGGCTAGTCCTAACCAGATCAAAGAATGGGCTTCTCTTCTTACCTTTCAGGTATTAGCATCAGATACAGCAGCCATTGACTGGTTAGTCGTCTACCGACAGGTATGGTCCCATATGATGGTTGATACCGAGTCCACATGGGAGGAAAAACTCAAGCTTGAGGGCCTCTGGAGTCATCCCTCTCTTCCGCTCGTACAAAAACGAACCTTACGACTCATGCTTGCTCACATGGAATTTATGCTTGGACAAGACGAATCAGCAAGGGCTTTATTAGAGCCTGTTTTGGAGGCAAACGAACTTTTTCAATTTCATTCTTATTTATCCTTGATGAGCCATATGGAGCAATGGGATCGATTATACGCCTGGTTGCATTGGCTCCGCCCTCAACTCAAATATGCAGAGCGATTTGAAGTTCACATGGTCCTGCGATACTGGGCAAAATGGGCTGAAGTTCAATCAACAGACGAGGAATGGATGGACGTCCTTGTCTCTTTTCTTCCATCTAGCACCTCATTTTATGTAGAGCACTTGCTCAGAACAGAACAATATCGACTTTGGGTGGACTTTCATCTTGCAGAAGGCTTTATTCCCCCTTATATTCATAAAGATATATTGAAGCGGATCGAGGCAGCTCACTTACCTGCACTGCTTCCCCTATACCATCGTGCTGTCGAGCAATTCATTCGAGAGAAAAACCGCAAGTCGTATAAGCAAGCAGTAAAAATGTTAAAGAAGCTCCGAACTTTCTATAAGAAATTAAAACAAGTGGAACGCTGGAATATTTTTATTCTACAACTAGTAGACAAACATAAGCGTTTACGCGCTTTGCAGGAAGAATTGCAGAAAGGAAAACTCATTCCATGATGAAAGCTGATAAAATCATCATATATAGCCGTTGGGTACCCCATACCGGTCACCTGATCTGGGCGAGGAATCAAGGTGGATATCCCCTCGATGTACTTGAATTAAAGACTCGACTTTTCAGCTGGCATGAGCCATCCTTTTACGGCACCTTTTTAGAAACTAAGGATGGGGAGGGTTGGGAGGGGGTTCTGCTCTCACCCAAGATGTCATTGGATTATTTCTGCAATCCCTCCCCCTTAGTCCACCAGCAACTAGAGTGGAGCCAAGAAACAGAGCAGATCCTCGAGTTGGCCCCACTATTAGAACAGGCCATTACAGAAAAAACGTACAAGCCAAACTTCTCTCTATGGCAAAAAGGGGAATGGGGCTGGACTTTTCCGATCTCCGAAGAATCGCTCCTACCTTACACACAGGATTGGGCAGAAATTCTTTTAAAACAAGAAGGGATGGACATGATCCATCATCCTCTCCTGCGCTCGGAAGCTGAACAACGAGAGCATTGGACGGAAGAGGAATGGTTAATCGCGATCGGTTGGAAGGAAGATCCTGTTCCTTTTCGCATCGCACTTAAACTACTGGAACCAACAGGAAATGAAAGTTGGTCGCTTCAACTGGTTCTCCAGGACCCTACACATCAAGATCTTCATTATGCTTATCCATTTGTTCTATCTGATATACCAAGTGATTGGATTCCTTTTATAGTACAAGTTGATCGATATCTAGAAAGGCTGGTAACTCTCCTACCGTGGTTCCACATAGATTACCTTTCTCGGGAATTAGAAGACCAGGAAGCTTGGTTTTTTCTGTCAGAAGGAAGCCGGATGCTTGTAGAGGCTGGGTTTATCGTCCTCCTGCCGTCTTGGTGGTCTCAATTAGAAAAGAGAAAACCTAGACTTGTTGCCCGTGTGCAATCTTCTGTTACCCAAAGTGAGCTAGGTCTAGATCAGCTCATGCGATTCGATTGGAAGCTATCCGTTGGAGATATCACTCTCAGCGAAGAACAGTTCCTAGAAGTCATGAAGCAAAAGAAGCAACTGATTCGGGTGAATGGGAAGTGGATTCAATTAGATGCTTCAGTGCTAGAGCGGCTTCACAAACTCATGCGTGAGCTTCAAAACAAAGAAGGTTTAACACTCGGCCAAATCCTTGAATCTCACTTTCAACAGGAGGACACCGAGCACCCCACTGACATACAGGTTGAATTAAACAGCTCTCTACTAACGATGCTTCAACAATTACAGGAAATCTCGACACTGCCAATCGTAACACCCCCCGCATCGCTGCAAGCTACCCTGCGACCTTATCAGATGGAAGGCTATTCCTGGCTTCTCTTCTTGCGGCGATTCGGACTTGGCGGCTGTTTGGCAGATGATATGGGACTCGGGAAGACGATCCAATGGATCAGTTACCTGCTTTATCTCAAGGAGAACGAACCGTTGAAGGAGCCTTCTCTTCTGATTTGTCCAACCTCCGTTCTTGGAAATTGGCAGAAGGAGCTTCGACGGTTCGCTCCCTCCTTGAAGGTATACATCCACTATGGAGGTGCTCGGAAAAAGGGCGAGGAATTTAGCGTTGTAGTCCACAATGCTGATATTGTACTGACTACTTATAATCTCTCTCACTTAGATAGTGATGAACTTCAATCAGTAAAGTGGAATGCCATTGGACTAGATGAAGCACAAAACATTAAAAACGTCTATACGAAACAGGCAGCTGCGGTACGCCAGTTATCAGGGCGTCACCGCGTTGCCATGACAGGTACCCCGATTGAAAACCGACTTACGGAGTTATGGTCCATTTTTGATTTTATCAATCCTGGGTATCTAGGTAGCCTAAGGGATTTTACAAGACGATTTGTCAACCCTATTGAAAAGGAAAAAGATAAGGAGTTAATTAGGCAAATCCAGCGGATGATTCGACCTTTCTTGCTTCGTCGAGTAAAGACAGATCCAAAGATACAACTAAATCTGCCGGAGAAGTTTGAGAGCAAGGAATACCTCTCTCTCACCGTTGAACAGGCTTCCTTGTATGAGGTTGTCTTGCAAGAGCTTTTCTCTAAGATTGAACTCGTCTCACCAATGGAAAGAAGAGGAATTATACTTGCCTCTTTAACAAAGCTAAAACAAATATGCAATCATCCTGATCTATTCCTAAAAGCCGATAACAAAAAATCAACAATAGACTTTTCCCCCAAGGTGGAGCGACTCCTTCAAATGGTCGAAGAGCTTCGACAGGAAGGTGATAAATGTCTCATTTTTACTCAATATGTAGAGATGGGAAATATCCTAAAGAACACTCTTGAACAAGAACTTAATGAATCTGTACAGTTCCTGCATGGTGGTACACCGAGAGAAAAACGAGATGAAATGATCCTTCGCTTCCAAGACGAATCCCTATCTAACGAGAATCAAACAAATATCTTTATTCTATCCTTAAAGGCTGGTGGAATAGGATTGAATCTTACAGCAGCCAATCATGTGTTCCACATTGATCGTTGGTGGAACCCTGCTGTTGAAAGCCAAGCCACGGATCGCGCATACCGAATCGGACAAACTCGCCGCGTGCAAGTTCATAAATTTATTACCTTAGGTACACTCGAGGAAAAAATTGATGACATGATGGAACGCAAGCTGGGTTTAAGTGAACAAATAGTAGGTTCAAGTGAACAGTGGATTACAGAATTGTCACAAGATGATTTAAAGGAGCTTCTTACCCTGCACAAAGAATGGGTAACTTAAGCAAAAAAGAGAAGAGGCTGACGAACAGCCTCTTTACTCTGCAGGTAAAGTATGTACTACTCCCCGCCCTCTGTACTTTCTCCCTGGCCCTTATCCGCACTGGGTGTGCCTCCAGCCAAACCGGTTCCCGCCATGACTTGATTAGGAGAGTAAGATTTGGTGTTGCCAAACAAAGAATAAATCCCAAATAAGATAGCGATAATGATCGCACACCACAGAAGCACGATCATAAGGTCATCACCTCCTTACCTATGGTAATATGTCGTGACACTAGCTAAAAGAACTATAATCTAACCCTGCGCTTTCCCAGCAGGCTCGGAAACCAGGTGAACTTCTTTGCTTTCCTCTTTTTTTCTGCTGATCAATATTCCGGTGAAAACCAATAGTCCTCCGATCAGATGGGCACTGGTTATCTGTTCACCTAGAATTATATAAGCAAGCACTGCTCCCCAGATGGGAATGAGATTCTGAAAGAGAGAAGCTCTAGAAGGTCCTATTAATAATAGGGCACGGTTCCAAAACAGGAAGGCCCCAATGGAAGGGAAAATACCCAGGTATAACAATCCTGCAAACTCTTTTACACCAAGTGGCCCCAAAGGCAAAAATAAAAGCTCTATATAGGAAGTAGGAATCAATAGAAGAGTTCCCAGTAGAGAACTATATCCAAATAAAGAGAGTGGAGATAATACCCCTGCAGTTTTCTTAACATATATCGAGTAGACACTCCAAAACAAGACAGCCACAAGCATGACTAAGTCTCCAAAATTAAACTGTAACGAGACTAACCTAGCTATGGAGCCTTCTGTCATTACCCATAGAATCCCTGAAAATGAAACAATGATAGCCATCATGACATTGATCTTCAGCTTTTCTTTCATCAGGAAATACGATAAGATCACCATGAAAAAAGGAGTCGTACTATTTAACAAGGAAATATTAAACGCTTTCGTGTAATGAGCTGCCCAATAAGCAATGAGATTAAAACCAATAACACCTGTTATAGCTAAAAGAAGAATGAGCTTAAAGTGGTTTTTCACTACTCCCCATTCCCTTACTAGGCACCGATAGGAAAAGAGAAGAAGAATGAGACTTGAAATCCCCAATCGAATAAGGGACAGAGTAAAAGGCGGTACAATCTCCGAAAAGAACCTTGCGGCTACAGCATTTCCTCCCCAAAATAGGCTTGCAAATAACAGCAACAAATAAGGGGAATTCCATACTTTGTTAGTTATTGGGTTCATTTTATCCTCCAAAGAAACTTCTAGAAACGATCTTTCTCACTATACCATAAAACATTTACAACTAATCGAAAATTCTAAATTTTATCCTCATAATATAATGAGAGCCCAATCGGGCTCTCATTATATTATAGCTTATTAAATGCGTCCGTTAACACCGGAATGATTTGCTTCTTACGGGAAACGACACCCTTAAGCAAAGCTGTATTATTTTCTAGTGATACATTATAAGCTAGTTCGACTGCCTTTGTTTGTTTACCTAAAGCTAAACCAACCGAGTCATTATTTAAGATGTCAGTGACAACAAACAGGAACAAATCCAGATTCTTCTCGGCAATACGCTCATTAAGGGCAGCCTCAAGCTCTTGTTGACGAGAAAGCACATCGTTTGTATCTACAGCATTGACCTGAGCCACTTCAACTTTATAAGTTCCCATCTGGAACTCCTTAGAGTCAAGAGAAATAAGCTGTGCAATGGTCTTGTCACTTAAGTCAGCTCCTGCTTTGAGCATGGCAAGTCCATAGCTCTCTAAATCAACTTCAGCTATAGCTGCAAACTCGCGAGCGGCTGCAATATCTTGTTCTGTACATGTCGGAGATTTAAACAAAAGGGTATCAGAGATAATGGCAGAAAGCATTAATCCCGCGATCTCTTTCGGAATAGCTACACCATGCTCTTTATACAGTTTATTTAAGATGGTTGTCGTACAACCAACAGGTTCTGCACGATAATATAAAGGGTCAGCCGTTTCAAAATTAGCGATACGATGATGATCAATAACCTCAAGTACTCGAACCTGATCAATATCATTTGCGCTTTGTTGACGCTCATTATGATCGACCAAAATGACACCATTCACTTCTGTAGCAACATTTTGAACTAAGCGTGGTAATTCGGCCTTAAAGGAATCTAATACAAACTGTGTTTCTCCATTAATTTCGCCTAAACGAATAGGTTCAACATCAAAACCTAGTTTTTTCTTTAGGTCCGCGTACGCAATTGCGGAACAGATGGAATCCGTGTCAGGATTTTTATGTCCGAAGATAAAGATCTTTTCCATTTTTGTCTCTCTCCTTTATTCACCCTTTATGTGTGGTCTCTCAAGTTTCCTTCCAAACCTTATTTTAGCAGAAACAAACACCTACGCTCAACGAGAATTAATATTTAAAAAAATAGCCTCTTTTCGAGGCTATTATTTGGTAAATTATTTAAAAGCTCCTTCAAGTTGGCGACCAGTTCGTGGTCCACGATCACGCTTAGGTTTTGCCTTGTTGCCGGCATATCCTTTACCGCCTCCGTGGCCTTTGTTTCCTTTAAAATGACGATCCCGATCGGACTTTCCTTCTACCTTGAATTTCGGCTTCTTAGCAAAGCGAGGTTCTTCAGCTGTTAGTTGAACAGGGATATCGGTTTGTTCCTTTGTCATCATTTTTAAAGCTACAGAAACAAGCGTAATCGAATCATATTGATCTAACAGTTCACTGGCTGTTTGCTTGTACTGAGCAAACTGACCTTCTTCGATAAGTTGAATCATCTTGTCTGATGCCAAGCGTTGTTTGGACTCCATCGCTTCGGCAACCGTTGGAATAGGCTTACGAGAAATTTTTCCTTTGGATGCTTTTTCAATGGTTCTTAACTGCCCCATCTCACGCGGGGTAACAAAAGTACTGGCTAGGCCTGTTTTACCCGCACGGCCGGTTCGTCCAATACGGTGCACATAGCTTTCAGGATCTTGAGGAATGTCAAAGTTATAAACATGCGTTACACCAGACACGTCAATTCCCCTCGCCGCTACATCCGTCGCAACTAAAATATCAATGGTTCCTTCACGGAATTTATTCATGACAACATCACGTTGACGCTGATTTAAGTCGCCATGAAGTCCATCTGCGAGATATCCTCTCTTATTTAATGCATCCGTTAATTCGTCTACGCGTCTTTTGGTTCTACCGAAGATTACAGCAAGTTCTGGATTATCAACATCTAATATACGACTTAATCCATCAAATTTCTCTCGTTCATTAACCTCGTAGTAAACTTGCTCAATAGTTGGCGACGTAACTTCCTTGGCCTTAATCCGTATTAACTCCGGATTGGTCATGAATTTTTCCGCAAGGTTTTGAATTGGTCTAGGCATAGTCGCGGAGAACAGTAGCGTTTGCTTTCCTTCAGGGGTTTCCTTTAAGATCCGTTCGATATCCTCAAGGAAGCCCATGTCTAACATCTCATCCGCTTCATCTAGAACAACAATCGAAACACGATCCAACTTTAAAGTTTTACGCTGGATATGGTCGAGTAATCGTCCAGGTGTTCCTGTAATGACATGTGGACGTTTTCTTAGTGCATTAATTTGACGATCGATGGATTGCCCCCCATAGATAGGGAGAGAACGGATACCCATATATTTTGCTAAGCGGTTAATTTCTTCAGAAACCTGTATAGCCAGCTCTCTTGTTGGTGCGATAACAATAGCTTGCACATGATCTTTACTCGTATCTACATTTTCTAGGATGGGAATCCCAAAAGCTGCCGTTTTCCCAGTACCAGTCTGTGCTTGCCCAATAATATCTTTCCCTGACAATGCTATAGGAATGGACTTCTCCTGTATAGGAGATGCCTCTTCAAACCCCATATCCGTAATCGCCCTAAGGATAGGTCCGCTGATGCCTAATTCATGAAATGTTGTCATACACAAAACTCCTTCTATATTGTTCATATGATTTAATTTTGACGAAATCACCCTATGTAATGCATCAAATTTCATTATTTTGAGTTATGGAGTCCAATTTCTTTATTATGGAAATCTCTTCCAATTAAAAAATTCACATATTATAAAGAGTAACCATCATCTAAAGTGATAACTCTTTTGTAACATGTGAATTATACTCAAAATTTGGCATTTCTTTCGTCAATCCATTCATTATATCATCCCTTTTATAAATAGGCAAACCAAAAAACGTTCATCAAAGATTGGATGAGCGTTTTTTTCAAAAAAACTTATGTTGTCTTTTTCTCGATCACTTGCTCAATGGCATCAAGAATGGTTTGTTCAAAAACATCTCCGTTCTGAACAGAGAGGTAGATGGCAACAAGTCCGTAGGCTTCCTTCAAGGTGATGGAATGAAAATGATCTTCATCATAATCAATCAGAATGTAAGATTGATGATCCTCGGAATCCACTGCATCCAATAAACGATATCCTTCGAAATCAAATAATCTCCTTGAACCCCCTTCTGCCATTTTTTCATATTGCTTTTGCGCAATTAGCATTTTTATCCCCCCATATATCTTATTCTTAAGCATTATAGCACTTTTGGATAGACACAAACCTAATTTATGTGCATATGGGTCAAATCCCTATCTCACAGCTGTTTATATGGAATAGAATGTAGGAGTTTGTAATATAAAAATGAGCGGGGGAGAAGACATGATTTCTTTCATAGTCGGACGTGGAATGGGGCATCTGGGAAGATGTATCAGTATCTCTAATCGTTTACGAAAAAAGAGAAAAAAAGTCCGTGTCTTTGCATTCCGGCAGACTCATAAATATTTAAGAAAAAACCTCTCCAGAAAAATTAAGATAAAGCCTTATCAAGAAGGAAGAATTAGTGGCTGTAAAAAGGCTCATGTCGTCATCCATGACTGGAGACCCGAAATTACGAAACTTAAGAAAATGCATGCGTTTAATAAGCGTACCAAGCTTGTATCGCTCTATCATAGTGACTTCTTTGTCCGTCGGGTCGATGATCGTAAAATGCGGAAATTTAAACGGCAGATTCTTAAAGTAGCCGGTAAAACCCATGTATTTCTCCACATGAATTTACTCCCACCAAAAAAAGCACCCAGAGGACTTAAGTGCGTTTATATTCCTGTCCCTCTGATTACAAGAAAATTAACAAAATCCAGAGCAAAAGTGAAGAAAAAATTAGGTTTAAAGAGGAACGAATCCTTTATTCTGGTTCAGATGGGTTCAGGACTTGGAGACGGCCGATATAATTCGATACGCAAATGGTATAAAGCGGTCAACCGTCTATCCAAGAAATATCGTTTCGTGGTTGCTGGTCAGTTCAAGAATGAAAGATTTTCATTTAACAAGAGAGTGATTCAAGCCCCCCTTTTCCCCAATGGAAAGGATTTGGTACAAGCGGCCCAGCTTGTGATTACTAAACCAGGAATGGGGATCCTTTCTGACTGCATCTCTACCCGAACACCGATCCTTATGTTGCCGCCGGATACATCAGAGCGAAAACAAAAGGTCCAAATGTTAAAGAAAATTATGAAAAGCGATCTAGGGTACGTCAAAAAGCCTAAACAACTGGAACGAAAGATTAAACAGGCTCTAAAGCGGCGTTCTATTTTTCAAAATAAATTTAAGAGAATTAGGACAGACGGTGCAGTTATAGCAAGTCGCATTATATCCAAACTGGAGAAGATGTCTCCGCGATCAGTAAGAAAAAACAAGAACCAACTCTGCAGGTTAAGTCCATTTTGTAAGAGCTTAAGGAAAAGATAGGAAAATCCAGGCATAAAACACCCTTTTATTCCTCATCCTAAAGATAGGACACCTATTGGAGGGATATAATGGGACTTATTCAAGCGTTCATTGATTGGAAAAACGCAAATCATGAGAGGAAAGTTTCGGAAATGGGGGCCCAGGGAAAATGCCCCGATTGTTTTGGGAGAGGCTTTAACCCTGTGATGTTAAGTGGATTTTATTATACCAGCGTATTAGACTGTCCCGGTTGTAACGGGAGTGGCTTGTTTACCGATTGGGCAGAGTCTAAGGAATAAAAAGCAGCAGAAGGAATAGTCCCTCTGCTGCTCGTTGGCTTTATTCAAATATTACGATCTGATTTCTCCCCTCTTGTTTAGCCTGATATAAGGCCATATCCGCCTGACTGACGATGATCTCCGGATTTTCAAGTTGGCTAGGAATCATGGTACATATCCCCATGCTTAGAGTTAAAATCTCACTAACCTTAGACCCAGCGTGAGGAATTCCTACCTCTTCTATTAACGTTCGAAGACGATGGGCTACTTTTAATCCACCTTTTTGGTTGGTCCCTGGCAGAATCAGAGCAAATTCTTCTCCCCCATAGCGGGCAACTAAATCCCCTGTCCGCTGCACAGCTTTGGTTAGGGTCTGAGCTACTTGCCTTAGGGCCTCATCTCCTCCAAGATGACCGTACGTGTCGTTATACGCTTTAAAAAAGTCGATATCAAACATAATAAGAGTTAGTGGTGTCTTGGAAACAGCCGCGCGTTCCCATTCCTCCTTTAACTTCTCATTAAAATATCTCCTATTGGCTATCTCTGTTAGACCATCCATCTTGGACGCCTTCTCGAGGATCCAATTGGCTCTTTGCAGCTTCTGCTCGGCGAGTTTCTGTTCTGTAATATCACGAGAAACAGTGACCACTTGATGAACCTCCCCGTTTTCTTCTACAACTGGTGCCCCATGCACATCGATATAAATCCAATTCCCATTAACATGCTTCCACCGATATTCCATTTCTAGATAGCTCTTCGTACGGATTACCTCGTGAAAAATACGTTGTACCTCTTCCATATCTTCAGGATGTATATAGGGGTGAGGATACTTCCCGACATAATCCTCAGGCTGAATACCAAAGCGGACAAGGGAGGGAGATACATATTGTACTTGGCCATCCTTTGCACCGAGAACAGTAACCACATCCGACATGTTATTCGTAATGATGCGATATTTGGCCTCGCTTTCTTGAAGAAGATGAGTTCGAATTCGTATTGTATCTGCCATTTGATTAAATGTGAGAGAGAGTTCCCTTAATTCTGATGGGGTTCTCTTCGCGTCCCCTTCAGAAATCTGGAACCCATAATCACCAGAGCGCAGCTTCCTCGTACCATCTAGCAGATGTCTGATAGGGTCAGTAAATCTCTTTGATAGGCGTATTACGGCTAATTGATTAATGACAAAGACGAGAACTAAGACGATAAATAAAATCTTTGCCGATTTAATGAATGGTGCCAAGACCTTTTCTTTTTCCACCTCAACGATAACTAACCATTTCCCATTATTAATCCATTGATAAGTTCCATACACTTCTTTTCCGCGATAATTCTTGTAAGTACCCTCTATTCCCTTACCTTCTCTAGCCAAGTTCACAATGTTAGAATCAATCTTTAATTCTAAGCGAGAACGATCTTTAATTTGACCACTCTGAATCAACTCCTGTGTATAAGGTGATTCGGTAATCATTAGAGCTTCTTCATTGACTAGATACGTATCGGTAAATTGGCCATGATTGGCCAAGTTAACTACACGATCTATGGTTTCAAGCTGTACGGCTCCAACAATTGCTCCTTGAAATTGATCTTTGTCATCATACACAGGGGATGAAATAAAAATAGTCGGCTTCCCACTATTTCTTGCTATCAGTACGTCAGATATCGTACTCTTCCCTTCAACAGCACGCTTAAAATATTCTCGGTCGCTGATATCTATACCCGTTGGAAAAGTGGTATCCACTTCAGATATCCCATTCCTGTTCACATATCCAATTGTATAGTAATCATTCTGCCTACGAACAAAAGCCCGAAAAGCCTCATCCATCGCATGTTTATCGAGGTCCCTAACCAATGGGAGATGGGCCAAGGAATCAATATCATTTGCTTGCTCTTTTAGCCATTGCTCAATAAACATCCCTTGTATAGCTACTACATGTTCAATCTTTTTCTTTGCTTCATCAATATGGTGGATTCTTTCAATTAAAGCAATAGGGATGAAATTCAATAATCCCATAAGGATAATAAGTAAACTAACTCGGTATCTAAGGAGTCGTTTAATGGTTAGAGGTTTATCGTTTGAAGATCTAAGTGAGCGTATCATAGCTACCCCTTAAATGAATTTAATTCTTAACTAGAATATTGTACTATGTTTTGCTTGAGAGTAAAGTGAGATTTTAAACACATAAGAAAACCCCTTACTTATCTCAAGTAAGGGGTCCTCCATCTTTATCGGAACTATTCCACCAATTTCTTTTTAATATTTGATTAATCACTTCAGATATAACACAGTCTTGTCGCTTCTGCACCGTCTATGGAAAAGATTATACCTGTTGGTTGAGTATGCATTCTCTCCTCCCCCGCTTCTAATCGAGGATCACTTCATTATTTTATGTAGATCTTCTTCACTCGCCCAACTTGACCATCTTGTAAACGCACCTTGATTCCATGAGGGTGTTGAGATGAGTTCGTCAGAATATCCTTCACAATTCCCCTGGTTGTTTTTCCTGATACTTGATCTTTTTTTAGAACGATATCCACCTCCACACCGGGTTGAATATTTTTACGTTCCTGTCCATTGGAAGACATAGGTTCTCAACTCCAAACAAATAATCTCATCTTATCCCTTAAGGGGAAATAGCAGCACAACCACTTGCTTTCCACTTACCTGTATTCCCTTTTCTTGCTTTCCACAGGACTTTAGTTCTTTGACTAGACCTTCAAGGAGTCTCTTCGCTTCTTGTCCTTCTTTTCTCTCCAGGCGAACCGTGAACTGAACGGCATCACCTGCATGTAGAATCTTCTCCGCTTGTCTCTTCTTCGTATCGTAGTCGTGATCCTCTATAAATGCAGTTAGTCTGATTTCCTTTGTCTTCATTCCTCTTTCCGCTTGACGCTCCTTTTTCCTTTCCTGATCCTTTTGCTTCTTGAAATCGACAGGATGAACGAGTTGACAAGGAGGCGGACTTGCAGTCAGCGATAAGCAAACCAAATCTACCTTGAGGTTTTTAGCCATTTGTAGAGCTTCTTTAGTTGATACTATTCCAAGATCCTCTCCATCTAAACCCGTTAGCTGAACTTCCGATGCTTTGATTTTTTCGTTCTTAATCATAAACTCCCTCCTTACAATAGACTCATTATATCATTTCCCTACACAATTGAATCCTGCTTATACGTCGTCATAAACCTATCTTAAGGAATGTATAATCTATTAACAGAAAGGAGGACAGGGGATGAATACAGTATTGATCTTTACCATAGCTGCAGGAGGATTATGGATACTAACTTACCTTCTTCTCATCTACAGAGGATTTCGAGATAGGAAATGTGGCATGCCTTTTGCTGCGCTGTGCGGTAATATTACGTGGGAATATATCTTTTCGTTTATTTTTCCTGTTCCGGGTCCAGGGATTTATATCATTTATATATGGTTTTTACTCGATATTATCATTCTTATTCAATTTCTATTGTACTCGAGAGATGACTTGCCTAAGCCGCTATCCCATCAGTTATTCCTGCCAACTCTAGTCGTATCCTTAGCCACTGCCTTTAGCCTCCATTATTTCATCGCTTTGGAATTCTCTAATTTCACTGGAGTTTACTCCGCTTACGGTCTTAATCTTATGATGTCTATCCTCTTTGTACACTTGCGGTTAAGTAGGAATCATCTCTTAGGTCAGTCTATGACCATCGCTATTTGCAAACTTGCTGGTACTGTATTTGCCTCCTTGGTCAGTTACGCATTATATCCTACATCGGTATTATTATTACTTCTCTATATTTTAGTGTTCTTCTTTGATCTCTTGTATGTTATCTTACTTCATGCTAAGAAAAAGGATCTTGACAGCCGGTTAGCTCCTCTTTGAGCACCCAGCCGGACATTAGATCCTTTAAATGAAAAGAAATTAATTTAAGGCAAATCCATCAACATAAAGTTTGCTCCTGATTCAGAGACGATCTTCAGATCCTTAATATTCATAATTCTTGCTGCATCCCGTCTTTTCAACCGGTATTCCTCGTTTAAGACGAGATCTCCCTCAATGAGGAATACATAAATCTTTCGTTCTTCCTCTTGATTGAAAGTCAGACTATTGCCCGCTTCTAGATTAGACATGTAAATCGTCATATCTTGATGGATGAAAACAGTATCCTCGGACTGAATCCGATTAGACACCACGGGCAACAAGTCATTCTTCGTCGCTTCTTGATTATAAGCTTTTTGTTCATAGGAAGGGGTCAATCCTCTTTCGCTCGGTAAGAACCAGAGTTGCAAGGTATTGGCCACCTCATCTTCGGATGAATTGATTTCCGAATGCAAGATACCCGTACCTGCTGTCATCCGCTGTACTTCCCCAGGTCGTAATACTTCTTCTCCACCCGTATTATCTTTGTGCTGCAATTGGCCTTTAACGACGAACGTTACAATCTCCATATCTCGGTGTGGGTGCGTTCCAAACCCTTCTTTGGGCTGGATGTAATCATCATTGAACACCCGAAGTGGGCCAAAATTCATATTTTCAGGATCATGATAATCAGCAAAAGAAAAGCTGAAATTACATTGGAGCCATCCGTGGTTAGCTGAATACCTGTTTTCAGCAGGATAAATTTTAATCACGAAAACATCATCTCCATTCTTTATAACTAACTTTATGTAAGTATCTTATTATGTTATAATTCCTTTTGTCAAGATCATAACTAGAGACGGAGGTTTTCTTTTGGAACATATGTACATTAGACATACCGTTGGTGGCCGATTGTTTCTAGACACCAAGAAGCATAACGTGAATTATTCGTTACAGTTTCTAGATGAAAAATGGGCTATAACCATACATATCCTAGATAGGAGAATGGCAGAAGCAATTGTAGACCATCGAGATGAGCTTAATATCTTTGTCGTAACAGAAGGTCAGACAAGTCAGAAGTCTTGGTATTACACTAGGTATGGAAACGTGAAATATGACCAAGAAAATCAAGAATTAACCATCATTGCCGACTCAAAGATGGACTATTCAGTATAACTTCTGCTAACCTCGTTTGAGGGACCCCCGTAGGTGTGGGGTGTGTCCATCCACTCCACTTCTTACAGCCCTAGCCGCTTAAACTCTGTCTCTAACGTTTCAATCCATTCCTCCATGGTAATTCCTTCAGAATCCTCATCGCTTGGCCTTTTATGCCAATCACTATCGGGAAACACCCCTTGTCGAATATATAACTTTAATTGCCGGATCTCTTCAAGCTCTAAGTCATGAAGCTCCTTAAACCAAATGATATCATCCATAAAATTACTACCTCCTTCTCCCTTTGATTCCTACTAGTAAATTTTCTTTCCATTGAATAATATCCTTAAACTTCCACATAATAAATGAATAAATGCAAATAGGAGTGGAAGAATGAAGCTTTTTAATGAACTCTCATCGTGGATAAAATCCAGAGATGAACTCAGGTCAGTCAAACTAAGATCACAAGGGAAATGTCCAGACTGCTGCGGTGGGACGGGGCTTTATCCTTTGATTAATGAATTCCAAGCCTACGATTGCTCTAGTTGTAATGGGCATGGAATCCTAAAATAAGCTCATATTTATCCATTTTTCATGGTATAATATAGATACGAGATTAGGCAACCAAATAGGTTGCTTTTTATTTTTCCTTCATACACATTATTCCATACCCGAGCTTAACCATGAATAACTAGATTTTTAATAAAAATAAAGGATGATTGCATTTGGATGCCGTCGTATTTGACTTGGAACTAGTGAAAAGATTCAGGAAAGGTCAACCAAGTGAAATTGTTGAAATTGGGGCTTGTAAAGTTGACCTAGAAACCAAAAGGATCACCGATCAATTTCAGATATACATCTCTCCTCGCAGTGGTTATGTAAGCAAAAGTACTAGAAAGTTTATAAATATGACCAAAGAAGATGTAAAAAATGCTGTTCCCTTCCCGACAGGGATTCAACAGTTCGTGAATTGGCTAGGCGACTCGTATTTTTTATGTTCATGGGGAAAAGATGATCGTCTACATTTGATTAACCAATGTCTTAGGAATCGAATTCAGCTCGATTGGTTCCAGAATTATAATGATATTCAGCAACAGATTGGCAAGATCATAAGACCCGATACCAAAAGTCAATTAGGACTTAAAAGCGCCCTTGAGCTTGCCGGTATTGAAGCCGTGGGTAAAGCTCATCGCGGAATTGATGATGCTATCAATACGGCGGAATTGCTAATTCTATACTTGGATCAAATTACCCTTCAGAAGAACTCCTTATCTAAGAAGGAAATCAGCCAGTTTATTCTAAAAAACAGAGCTAGACCGAGTTACAAAGAACAAAGACCATCGATTGCCACGAAAGAGAATTAGTTTATCAAGGTAAAATGACCCGTATCACAAGATTCGTGGTACGGGTCATTTATCCTTTTTCATCGATCTTTAGCTAAGTAAAAAAGGGGTTAATCCAAAAGCAATAATGGCCACTGTTACTAATCGCATCACCATACCCAATACGGCTGCCTGAAGAGCCTCCTTGGGACTAAGTTCAGAATTAGCGGACCAGATCGCAGGAATTTGCCCAAAGATATCGGACAAAGGCAGTCCAGATGCCGCTAGGACAAACGCTCCTACAACTAGGCGAGGATCAAGGGTTGCGGCAATATCTTTTAATTGGGCCATAGCCAGAGTAGGAGATGCCATAATGGCTGTAATTCCCGTTTGTGGATGAACACCGATCCAGCCTAGTACAGTGGACATAGCAGCCTCAATAGATGCCCAAATGCCGATATAGTCCAACAAACCGATAATCCCAAAAATAACTGCTACAGCTGGAATGACTAATAAGAATAAGAGCTCTGCTCCTTCCTTAGCCCCATTAAAGAGCGTTGGAAAAAAGGGTCGATCAGGGGTAAAGGAAGGCAAATCCTTTAATGGAACAGGTCTGGTATCTCTCCACAACGTTTTGCTTAGTATCCACGGAACGAGGACCAACGGAGCGAAGATCGTAAGGATAACAACGGGAAAGGCGTTGATCCCTGCAGCGGATAAAGCAATTAAACCAAGCATAAAACAGGAGAATGACTGTTGGGACTGTACCATGGCAGCAATAGCGATTTTTTGTTCATCCTTAGTCGCTCTGGCTTGCTTTAAGATAGGACCGCCAATCCTTCCGGCAGCATTAATGTCACCTAGTATATTGTATACACCAGGAACAACAACAGCTGGATTCACTCCAATTTTTTTAGTTAGTGGCACAAACAAACGCATGAGAGCATCGGTAAAACCCAGTCTTTCCAGCAACCTTCCAGTCATAACACTTAGTATGATAGCTACACCTACACTACCCGTTAAGAAAACATCGACAACAATAGGTTTCACCTTATCCAGCATAGCAGTGAAAGCTCCACCAATCCATTCTGGTTTGGCAAACAAGACCAAAACAAGCATACCTACTAAGGCCATTCCGACATACTCAATCTTTCTCGGCTCTCTTACAACTTCCTCTCTCCCTGCATCATAAAGCGGTTGCACTTTCTCCTGTGCCTGTGCCATTGGTAATTCCCCCTTTTATTGTTTAAACTTTGACCCTATTTACCAAGTGATTCGCAGCCATTCGCTCGCCGTATTCTCTCAATCGAGAGTTCCCCATCTCTCTTAAAGGGATTGAAGTTACCTTTTCTCTGAATATGACCACTTCTAAGTTCGGCAAGAGCATTTCTAACGCATAGGCTAAAGGCAGACCATTCTCATAGATTTCTAAAACATGGCAATTTCCGATAATAAAGTTCAACCCTAATTTCCTCGCCTGATGAACTAGCGGGCTATCTTTTCTAACACGACTAATGGAAGCTAACACAGTATCAATTTCAGGAAAACTTCGTTTAGCCTCCACCAAGTCCTCTGGTGTAAATCCGGTGTGGGGAAAGATGTGCAGTATATGCTGAACAGGTGTGTTCGTTTCACCTAGAAAAATACGACCGCGTGTCACAAGAGAGGTTTCCGTCACAGATGATGACAGTCCCTTCAAACCTCGTTCCGCTTCTAATGTCATCTCTTCTTCCTCTAAAGCCATAAAGGTATCCAATCGATCCAGTATATCTCCCAAGGTCTTGATCTCAGAAAAAGGAGTTCCTATATACATCACATTCCCTTCTTTGCCTCCATAGTGGATATCGGCATGCCTGACTTTATGCCCGTGTAAGAAGGGGATCCCTGGGTGTAATCCGTGAAAAGCTTCATGCAACTCAATCACTGCAATATCATATAAGTCCAAGTAATTTCTTAAGGTGACTCCACCCGAGCTCGCCCCATCCGCAATGGGATGGTGAGCAACAATGGCATCGACTCCTGTTGCAGCGGCTAATTCAATATCCTGTTCAGATAGGGTCATAGCAACTGCAATTTTTTGAATCCTTCGGTTTGGATCTCCATATACAAGCCCTGGATTCTCTAACACCTCCTTTCCTTCAATCCCTGAACTCTTCCAAATCACAAAAGGATGATCTTCTTTCGGCACCGATTTCGATAGCAAAACCCTCCCACCTGTCAAATGATAAAGCTCCTGAACTACGTCTTGTACGGTTGTCATTCTCATGCCCCTCTCTTGTGTTGTCTCTAGCAGATGTATAAAAAAAGCCGCCAGTAAACAAGGGTCTAGGGGCAATATGCTCCTAATACCGCTTCATTTACCGACGGCTTGCCTGCTCTCATTACAGAGTTCATTTGGCCAGTCAGACAATGGGTCACCAAGGCTTATCCAAGGTAGTCTTCAACTTCGCGATCAATTACCACAACAGTAGCCGACAGCTCTGTCAATGGATCATAATCCTTAAGTATGGTAACGACCTTAAACCCATATTTGGTTTCCAACTTATTCTTAAAATGTTCCTTAAACTCATCAACTAAAAGGATATCCATGACCCGCGTAACATCTCTCCTCTTCATGTCAAGAGAACGAATAGCTGGGGCTCTGCGATGCACTGTCATAATAAGAATCTTATCAGAGACGAATTCAACCCGTTGTTGTTTGGTACCGATTTCAAAAAGATGCTGGTTAATCTCTTGATAGTCCCTAATTAGCTCTTGTTTCATTTGCCCTGCACTATAGATCATCGGCTTCACATTAGCAGCCTCCCAGAACCTTATAAGCAAAATATACACGCTTGTCACACAATTGTCAATAATTTAACTCAAGAAAAGGTTTAGGTAAAATATCCCATCCTTATAATAAAGATTCTATTTCTTCCTTCAGCTTTATCGGTTTTGTGTTGGCACCATACCGACTGACTACTTCCCCACGCTTATCGACTAGAAATTTTGTGAAGTTCCATTTGATTTGCTTCGTCCCTAATATTCCTGGCGCTTGATCGCATAAATACGTGAAAAGGGGATGAGCATGATCTCCCTTAACCTCCGTCTTCGCGAACATAGGGAAGCTTACCCCATAATTTATTTGACAGAATTCTGCAATCTGTTCTTCCGATCCAGGTTCTTGTCCACCAAATTGATTGCTAGGAAACCCTAAAACAACCAATCCCCTCTCTTTATAGGTTTCATAGAGTTCTTGCAGCTCTTTGTATTGCGGGGTAAAACCGCATTTACTAGCCGTATTGATAATGAGGAGAACCTTCCCCTCAAATTGACTTAGAGAAACTTCCTCACCACGGATATCCTTAGCGGTGAACTGATAAACACTCATAGCAAACACCAATCCTCTCCAGCTTGACACTTCATAGAGGTTGAAACATTAGTACGTATCTCCACCTCTTGCCCAACGCACAAATTGTTCCCCAATATTAAGCATCATGTTATACTCTCTTACTCCTACTCGACTTCTGGCTCTTGCTAAAACGGTTGAACTATTGTACATCTGCGGGCTATACACGACCTTAATCGGGTCTCCCTTAGCATATTCATTCAGTGTGGCTTCTACGATAACACCTGTATAATAGTTGTAATAGATAACATTTCCCTCTCCAGAGTATATCCCATGATGAGTATTACCTAATCGATTGACGACAAGATGATCAGCCTTTCGATAATTCGTCGTGGTATCTGCGGTCTTGTCAATCACCTTCACATCGGAGTTCGTGCTTGATTCCTCAGCCGAAGTGTTCTTTTTTTCTTTCCCCTTCCACCACTTTAAAAAATTCATTTACTTCTTCCCCACCAACCTATTTTATCTATTGGAGAATATTCTAACATATTCCCCCATTCTTTGGGTTCACATTGTACCTAACAACCTTCAGTATTCTAGCTTAAACAATTGGAACATATACATGTCCTATATTGGACAAGAAGGTGAAGGAATGAAAAAACAAAGTCTATTAAAAGGAGCCCTTATCCTTACCATAGCTGCCTTAATCACTAAAATCTTAGGATTTGCAAATAGTATCATACAATCTAGAATTCTTGGTTCAGAAGGCATTGGATTAGTGATGATGGTCATGCCTTTGATGGGTTTACTCATGACATTAACGACATTAGGATTACCTGTGGCCATTTCGAAACTAGTTGCTGAGGCAGAGGTACAAAACAAAACTACCCAAATCAAGCAGATTCTTGTGGTATCGTTAGTGGTTACGGGATCCCTTAGCATTTTGTTCGTTATGATCACACTTGGTCTTGGACCTATTTTTTCTACTCATTTACTTACCGACCAACGTTCCTACTACTCCCTACTAGCCTTGATACCGATTATTCCTATCTTTGCGGTCTCTGGCGTCTTAAAGGGGTATTTTCGCGGAAGGCAAACGATGACACCTATTGCTGTGTCCCAGGTACTAGAACAGATCGTTCGAATAGCCCTCATATTCTTTATTGTCCAGTGGCTACTTCCCTATGGAATTGAATATGCAGCAGCTGGAGCCATCCTTTGTAGTGTGATAGGAGAAGCCTTTTCCTTATTCTACCTAGTATTCAAGTTTAGGACATCCAACCGCTATAAAGTTAATTTAAGACAACCTCATAAGAGAAAGATCTGGAGTCAAGGTAAACATACCCTATTAGAGTTATTACATACAGGACTTCCAACCACAGGAAATGGTCTTATCCATTCCATCGCCCGAGTGATATCACCTATTCTGATCACCCAGGGATTAGCTAAAGCCGGTATGAGTTCTGTCCTGATTACCAAACAGTTTGGTATGTTGGCTGGATTTGTCATGCCTTTACTCTTTTTCCCTGGATTTATTAATCATTCCCTGGCAGCTGCCATGGTTCCCGCCATAAGCGAAGCAAATGCTCAAAAGAATTATCGATTAATTCATCAACGAGTATATCAAGCCGTTCGAATTGCTTTAATCGTAGGGGCTCCGAGTACAGTGATTCTCTATGTATTTGCTGAGCCACTAATGGAAGTTATTTATCATGCACCCGAAGCGGCTGTCCTACTTAAAGTACTAGCCCCCTTCTTTTTATTCCACTATTTCCATGCCCCTCTGCAATCCACCTTGGTAGGACTAGGATATGCAAAAGCGGCTATGATGAATAATTTACTTTCTCGTGCTGTAAGTCTTGCTCTGATCTATCCTCTTTGCTCAAATCCTGTTCTCGGAATTAAGGGAGTACTCTTAGCGATGAGTATTGGGGTTATATTAGAAACGTTCCTTCATTTTTTCTCGATGGTAAAATTAATCGGATATCATTTAAAGACATTTGAACTACTGAAGGTTGTCTTTTCTGGTCTACTCATGGGGTATATGGGGTTAATTTTCTTTAACCATCTTAAAGGCGGATTACTTTTTCAAACGATGATGGCTATTGTAAGTTCACTGTTCCTATATCTACTGCTCTTGATATTGTTGAGGGTAATTCGCCGAAACGATATAGTCAGAGTTCCCCTTATTGGAAAGAGACTATCCTTTTTCTTTCGTAATTAGCAGTGCTTTATAATTCGTTTCCTTTGTTATTTGGATTATTAATCTTTTCATTTCTTAACATCTGGGCAAAATCCTCTACCGTCTGATCCAAGAGGTTCCCTTTATATTTGGAAAACAGGCTTTTTTGCTCTTTTTCCAGTATGGCAAGAATTAATTCTTTCTGAGCTCGAGTTAATAACAACGCCATCCCTCCCTCATACTTTATTTTACCATTCAATTGAGTTTGGTGTGAATGCTCGGAAACATTCTATATACCCCATATAGGGTATATGCGAAGACATTTATGCCTATAGTCTATAATGGGTGGACTTATGACCAGACTAAAGATTTAATAACGGTAAAAAGTTCCGTTAAACTAAAGTAAGCTAGGTTTTTCACTATAATAAGCGGAAGATTTTCCGCTATGATTCTTTTGGGGGCAATATATAGTCTTGAAACTGAATATAGCGGAACTTTTTACGCTTATTAGAGCTTTTTTTCCTCAAAATAAGAAATAGCGGAAAAAGCTCCGCTAACTTCCTTCATTTCTTTGATAAGAAATAAGGCACTCTCGACATAGACAAGCTTAAATATCCTTCTGGAAAGGACTCCTTCACACACCAACACGGCTCCTTTGACCCACTCTGCAAATTGCCGCACTGATTGTCTTGACCACACAGTGTACAATTTTTTGCTTCAATGTCGTCGTTCATCTGTTCCCCTCTTTTATTAAGGACTTCTGTACCGATACATGGAGTGATCTGCTCTTGCCTTGCGGATGGCATAGTTCACAGGTAACCCTCTTGCCACCCAGCGCAGAGCATTCAGAATATTAGCTTCGTCCTCAAACTGTTCCACAATGATCACGGTTTCCTCATTTAAGTAGGCCTGTAGGTCCTCCCATCCCATTGCGGAATAATCGTCATTTCCATAAGTTCTCAAAGCTGTAAAGTCAGCAAAACTAGGATTCTTCAACATTAGTAATTCCCTTATCGCTTTTGCACACTCTGGGTGCAGGTTTAAGTTTCTTTTCATATCCCTATAATACCATAGGCTAAAAAGGAGGTTAAATCAAAACAGGACAATATTCCTGCAACTATGGTATAGTATTCTTAAATTTATAACAATTAGGTGATTCAACTGAGCCACACAATTCTTTCTCAAGGCCAATCTCTTGAAACCGTATATCATAAAAATCTGACACTTTCCCTCCTTGCTTCTCACCAAGGAAAAGAAGTCATACACCACACCTTAAAGGAAGGGGCCTACTGGTTTCTTTATCCTGAGGAAGGGTGGAATGGGCTTGAGTTCCTTTATATTCTTCGAGGCACATTAATTAAGCAAGGGGAACAAGGGGATGAGATTCTAGAACCAGGTAGCAGTATCTCTTTTTGTCCGGTAACCGAGTACTCTATTTTCATTGCTCAAACTGAAGTAGAATTCATATATGTATCCACACTCCCTGTCTTCCATCTATATAGTCTTGACTTAATTGAACTCATGGACATGGCTATAAAAACGGAGGAGAAGGATGGATATACTTCCGAGCACTGCCATCGCATTCGCAATAACTCTAATTTAATTGGCCGTGCTCTGGGTTTACCTCCCAATCGATTATTTAATCTGGCATTCGGGGCCTTTTTTCATGATATAGGAAAGTTGAAAATACCCGAGACAATTCTAAGGAAAACAACCAAAATGACTCAGGAAGAGTGGGAAATTCTTAAATCTCACGCTGTACATGGGGCAGAGATCCTTCGAAACTCTGGAATTCCTTATTTAAGCGGTGCAGCACTCATCGTAGAACAACATCATGAGCGGTATGACGGCTCGGGTTATCCTTGTGGATTAAAGCAAGATGAAATATTAATTGAAGCACAAATTGTAGCCGTAATGGATTCTTTTGATGCGATGACAACAGATCGACCTTATAATCTTAGAAGGAAAAAAGAAGAAGCGATCTATGAAATTGTACGGTATAGAGGCACCTTGTATCACCCTGCAGTTGTAGACGCTTTCCTTTCCATTGTGGACCAACTTGAAACATAAGACACTCAATAAAAGACTAGGAGGCTCTCAAACAAGGACTTAGATCCTTATAAGACAGCCTCCTTTCCCCTACTTTCATGAAATACTATAAGACAACCATTCTGAACGCTTTCCTCCCATTTTATCGTATAATGCTTGTGCAGCGAGGTTATCATGTGCTGTTTCCCAAGTCATGTAAGCAAAATTTTGTTCTCGGATATATTCCACACACTTTTCAAACAGTTTTTCCCCTATTTTCTTTCCTCTCATTCTTTCATGTATAAATAGATCATTTAAGATAGCAGCTCGTTTTACTTGCAACGTACTAAATGTGTAGTATAAAGTGGCAAAACCTATAATCTCCTCTTTTTCTTCCACTACAAACTGTATACCTGCTGAAGGATTGTCTAATAAATTCATCACTAATCTAGTTAAATCTTCTTGGTTTGGTTTTTCTCTTTTATAAAAATCTACAATATAGCTATTCATTAATATTAATAAGGATGAAACATCCTTACTCTCTGCTTTCCGAATCGTTACACTCATCGCGAACCCCCCAATCATTTGATATACTTATTTATAAACAAAAAACTGACCTCTTTACAGATCCACTTTTAACTTTTTATATCAGGTCAGACGAAGAGGGATATCCATGTATGAATTTACTCTAAAGTTAGAACCTACAGCTCAGCAACCTATTTATCAACAAATCTACCACTATATCATTCAAGAAATTCGCTGTCTACGAATTGAACCAAACAGCAAGCTTCCTTCCATCAGAAGACTCTCTCAACACTTAGCCATCAGCCGTACGACAGTAGAATGGGCTTATCATCAGCTCCTCGCTGAAGGTTATATTGAATCTAGACCTAAGAGCGGCTTCTATACAAAGGAACTACCCTTTGACTCTATACATCCTCCACACCTGTCTCAACAAGAAGAAGAGATAATCACAGTCACAGCACCAACTCCTCAAACACTCATTGATTTTCGGTATGGGGCAACGGATATAAGACATTTTCCCGTAAAGGAATGGAGGCAAATAACCAATCTTATTCTTCAAGACCCTCGTTCCTTCCACTATGGTCATCCTCAAGGTGAAATAAGTTTACGTACAGAACTTTCAAAGTATCTCTATTTCTCTAGAGGGGTGGTCTGTGAGCCTGAACAGATCGTGATCGGATCAGGTACACAAACTTTGTTAAGCTTCCTTTGTCAGTTTATCAATAAGGAAAAACATGTAGGGTTTGAAGAACCAGGCTATGATGGTGCACGAGCACTATTTCACAATCATGGGTTTAAGATCATCCCCATTACCTTAGATGAGGAAGGGATCTCTATATCTCAGCTGAATGAAAGTTCCTGTTCCATCGTGTATATCACACCATCTCACCAGTTTCCGATGGGCATGACTCTCCCTATTACACAGCGCCTACAGCTTATTCAATGGGCACTTGAAAAGGATAGGCTCATTATTGAAGATGACTATGACGGTGAATTTCGTTACAATGAACTGCCGATCCCTGCCTTACAGGGACTCATGCCAGACGCTCCTATTATTTATATGGGGACCTTTTCTAAATCGCTATTGCCTGGGATACGTATTAGCTATATGGTACTGCCTAAAGCCCTGTTACCAAGCTATCAAAATATGTGCCACCTCTATGAACAAACGGCCTCCACCTGGCATCAACTTACACTAAGTGAATTTATGCGCACGGGATACTTCGAACGACATATCCGTAGAATGAGGAAGGCGAATCAAAAAAAATACTCCCTGGTAATTAAAGAGATTGATCATTGGATGAAAGATCGCTCACGTATTCTAGGCAGTGCAGCAGGAATGCATATCCTTCTTGAATTAGATGATCAGCGTTCAGAAACTAAACTTATTGAATTAGCAAAGAAACAAGGAGTAAATGTCTATCCTACTTCCCGTTATTGGATAAAAGTCCTTCCTTCCCATCGGCCGACCATCTTGCTCGGATACAGTAATATCAAGGAGGAGGATATCCCCGTCGGCATCGAGTGTCTTTACCGTGCGTGGTTTGAATAAGAAAAGCCGTCAGGGACCAAAAAATGTCCTAACGGCTTTCCTTTACTATAAGGGCAGATATACACGGAATGTCGTACCTTTATGAAGCTGACTCTCTACCAGTATATTTCCTTCAAAATGATCGACTAACTTCTTCACCATAAATAGCCCAATCCCTTGCCCACTCTTTTCCTGATTCATCTTTTCATATTTTTGATATAGCTTACCAAGCTGTACCTCTGTCATACCGACACCCTCATCCTTAACCTCAATGCACAGCATATGACTCTCTTTCTTGATATTCAATTGAATAGATGAACCTTCCGAACTATATTTAATAGCGTTGCTTAACAAGTTTGAGATAATCATCTTGAAGCCGATCAGGTTACACAAAACAATTTCTTTTCCATTCAATTGAATATCAGCCTGTAATTCAATATTTTGAGTTAAGGCTTTCACCTTCATGGTATCCAAAACTTCTCTTATTACAGGAAGAGCTTTAATAAACTTCTTCTGCCACAAAGCATCGGTTGATAGCATCTGCTCAGTGTTTATAATGTGTGAGATCTCACTGTCAATGACTAGGGCATAGTTACGAATGGCTTCTAATTTTTTACGACGCTCTTCGTTTTCTTCTTCTTGCTCAAGCAAGGAAGCATAGGCCTTAATCACGGTTAATGGGTTTCGGACTTCGTGGGATACAACGTGTACAAAATCAAGTTTCTGTTTGTATAAATCTACTTCCGACTCCATTTTCTGCTGAACGGAGAGAGAGGGAAAAATAGTTGGGTTAAATTGATTTGAGATCTTATAGAGGTTAGAACGAACCAGTTCATTATCCGTCATGAGATATTCGTGACACTTCATCATTTCCGTTTGAATACTGGCTGTTACCGTTGAACCGTCATATGCACAAACCGTTGTGTAGCCCAACTCAGCAATCGTAACATCACTACGGCACTCGTAGGTATGAAGCTTATTGAGCAAGTGATTATGATCCTGTTCCACCCAATCTACATGTCCCCATAAGCGCACGGTGACCTCACTCTCTACATAAGGATGGATAATATCCTGTAGATTACTTAAAACCCTCTCGAAGTGGAAATCCTGATACATCTCATAAAAGTCAAAATTATCGACGTGATGGACCATTGTCTTGTCTATACCTGTAATATACGGAAGGATCATCTCGTATCTTTTCTTGCTGTCAATAATGATAACATGCTGACCTAACTCTAGGCCCGTTTCAATAAAAGAAACAGCATTCTCAATATACTTATCTATTTCATTGTAAAAATATAAAATATGCGAGCCTTGGCTTACTCGAAGGGACTTCGTCAATGGAACACTACGTCTCATCTTTTCCTCCGTTTTAAATACTTTATTTACATTATTCTTCACTTTAGCCAAAATGTCCTTCATTACAATTAAAGCTAAAACAGTTTTTGATTAACATATAGTCTAAATGGATACTATGCCTATTATTAATAGTCTATTACGGAGGAGTTAAAAATGAGCAAAAAAGATTGGATTTTAACGATAGCTTTATTTTTACAATAAACAACAACAAGAAACCATTTCAAGTCGAAATGGTCAAGATGTTTTCTTTGTGGGCAAAATGGCTGCTTATGATCAAGGTGACTCGTTCATGCTTAAGTAAAGATGAATAGCCGAGCTAAAGGCTGTCTTAGGACAGCCTTACCCAAGTCATTCTAACATGGACAACCCAATCTTCTCGAGTTCCTCTTTTTCTAATTCCCCTATGATGTAAATCACATGCGCCACTTGTTCCCTGTTTTGTGGAATATGGATTAACAACCCATTATGATCCTGTTCGTGCTCACTTTTCTCTCCGTAGACTGCTCGAAATTCACCTAACATGTACTCATTCTTATGTTCAAAAGAATGAGGCATATACTCATTTAGATCGTTCTGTTCATATTGCATAATGAACATGCTATGGTCTCCGAAGATATACTGGGTACTAATCTGTGGGGGAGTATCTTGTTTTCCATGAGTCCATTGAATACCTTCTTCAGTATGAAGCACATAGCCCTCCGGGATATATTGGGGTCGCTTGATCGTGAACGAGATTTTGCTTTGGGCTTCTTCCACTGATAGTACCTTCAAACCTTGATCTGCCATTAACGTAGCATTCAATCGATCAAAATAAGGTTGAATTTTTGCCACCACTTCTTCATATGACCTTTGCTGATCTACTGTTAATTTTTCCTTCTGGAACTCTCCATTACGATCCATCATTTTGACATGATAATAAGTAAGATCCTTTACTAAAAGCATAAACTCGGCAAATTCTTTTATTCCGAGAGTTCTCTGCGCCTGAAGAAGTTTAGAATCAAAACGATCATACTCCTCTTGCGTCATCCCTACTTGCTCTGCTTGTTCACGAGAACCCCATATTTCGTCCGCTAAATAACTATAACCCGCGAACGCTGCCGTTGGTATCAAAAGGCACGCCGCAATCATCGAGGCCACTAGTCGCTTTTTCATTGGCTTAATACTCCTATTATCGATTTTTCTTAAGATTTGTTGTTTCACTCGAGGTACAGGGTTTAGTTTTTCTGCTTCATTCTGAAGTGCGCTGCGAATGTGCTGTTCTAAGTTCATGAATGGCCTCCACCTTTCTAACTTGTAATGTTGGTTTCTTCTTTTCACGAAGTTTCTTTAGTGCAGCATTAATTCTGGATTTAACTGTCCCAATGGGAATGTTCAGGATTTTTGCAACTTCCTCCTGGGTATATTCGTTCAGATAGTGAAGAATCACAACTTGCTTAAGCTTATAGGATAAGTTTTTAATTTCCTCAATAAGTTCTCTCTGGATTAACTTTTCTTGGAATTGAATGGCTACATCCGACTCCACCGTGTCCATCGGTTCTTGTGATTTTTTGTTTATAATTCGAAAAGTCATCCATCTCTTTCTTCGGTAAGTATTTACTTGTTTAATAACGATTCCCATGAGCCATGGCTTAAATGGGCGATTAATATCGTAGTTTCCTAACGATTTGTGCAGGCCAATATAAGCCTCTTGAATAACATCCTCCCTATCTGAGGGATGTTCAACGAGAAAATGCACCGTTTGATTCACTTGTTTAATGGTTTTTTCATACAACTCACCAAAAGCTTCATGATTCCCTGCTTTTGTGAGTCTAACAAGTTCATGAAGTTCATTTGAATCATCCATCTGTCTCCCTCCTTTCTTTTCTTCTTCAACCTATATTGGTACGATCTTTTTATTTCGTTCGATTTTTTTATTTTCCATTCCAACATTGGGCTGGAGTGAACTCGCTAAAAGTGAACCACACTAACAAGGAACACAAATATAAGGATGGTGAAAAACGGTATGCTTTCACCCAATCAACTATCGAATCTCAAGCAGACTCTTATCGCCGAAAGAGAAGATCTTCTCCAACGTCTAGATCAGAATGATCATTTTGATATTGAGAACTCGCTTGTAAAAGAGTCAGTCGGAGATCTGTCTAATTATGATAACCACCCTGCTGACCATGGAAGTGAACTGTTCGAACGAGAAAAGGATATCGCACTAAATGAACATGAGGAAGAGCATCTGCAAGATATTTTACGTGCTTTAGACGCAATTGAAAATGGTTCATACGGTGTCTGCGAAGTTTGTAATAAAGAAATCCCGCTTGAGCGACTTGAAGCTCTTCCTACAGCAACACGCTGCATTGAGCATACACCAAATCACTTTGTTTCAGAAAGACGTCCAGTCGAGGAAGATATCCTACGTCCTGCCTTTGGTAAATTTGAGTATGATGAGCAAGATGCAACATTTTATGATGCTGAAGATGCATGGCAAGAAGTTTCCCGTTACGGAACCTCGGAAACCCCGTCCGATTTTTGGGAGCAGGAGAAAAATCATTACAATGAAATGTTTGTTGAATCCGATGAACCCATTGGATTTACAGAAGCTATTGAAGGATTTTTACTTGCGGACATTGAAGGGAACTTTATTGGAATCGCTAATAATGATGTGCATGAGATCTATGAAAGAAAATTGGATGAGTATGGGATTATGTCCACTGTCGGAGGAATTGGAGCTACTACTTGGGATTTAGATGAAGATGACGACTATAGATAGTTTGGTGCACTGGGATGATCATCCAGTATATTATGATACGCAATAAACAAAAATATAAAGGCAGATAACCTTTCTGCAAAAATTACTTCTACAAAGGGAGGACTTTCAAAATGCCTAACAACTCAAACAACAACCAAAAATTAGTACAAGGTGCAGCTCAAGCACTTGACCAAATGAAGTACGAAATCGCTCAAGAGTTTGGTGTTCAACTAGGTGCTGAGCAAACATCTCGTGCTAACGGTTCTGTTGGTGGAGAAATTACGAAGCGTCTTGTCCAATTTGCAGAGCAAGCCCTTGCTGGAAGCCGTATCCAATAATAATTAAATAATTGAATTTGAGGGTGCTCTAAGCACCCTCTTTTGATGTAATCAAGTAAAAAAGAGAAGGAGGGTGCCTTAGAGTCGGTTTTACCGACCTAAAGGACACCCTCCTTCTCTTTGCTTATTAAAGCTTTACTACGTTAGCAGCTTGAGCACCGCGGTTTCCTTGAACAACTTCAAAAGAAACGCGTTGTCCTTCTTCTAAAGTCTTGAAGCCATCGCCAGTGATAGCGCTGAAGTGTACGAATACATCGTCTCCACCTTCAACTTCGATAAATCCGAATCCTTTTTCTGCATTAAACCATTTAACTGTTCCGTTTTGCATTGTTGTTGCCTCCAAAAAGTTTATTTAATATGTTCTTCTTATTCACTTGGTTCTTGTTGCTACTTAGTAAAATAAAAAAATTCACATATTAAAAAGAGTAACCAATACCAAAAGTGATAACCCTTTTTAAAACGTGAATTATACTTAAGTTCTATGTTTTTTTGTTATTATTATCTTAACACGATATGAATTAATTAGCAATCAGGAATCGGGAACTATTTTGGTTTGCTCTGTGGTAAAATTATCCTATTACATAATGGGCGGAGGTTCTCTTATGAATGAACAATTAAAGTTGCAGGAGCTGATGGACAGTCTTGTTGGGTACCCTGTTACCTTAACCATCACCGGTAGGGATAAATATCAATATAGGACTACAACCATATTGAACGAGGTACGGCTAATGCAATCTGTCTTAGAATTTGTCTTTGATAGCGGAGGAACCTTAAGTATTCATATCTCTAATTTGGATAAAACCAAATATGGCGATTGGAGTTGGGAAGGAGCAGAATCAACGGTTCTCCTCCACCGACTCTAATTTAATTTTTGACTCCTGGTCTTACTTTCGATTAAAACCTTGCTCTTCCACAAAGTCCTTCATGTACATCCGACTCTTGCCTTCAAGCATACGTATCATTAATTCTGTCCAACTATCTTTTCGTTTTCCATTCGTTCTCTCTTCATAATAATTTTCCATCAATTGGTCATACTCATCTAGTTGCCGTTGCATGTCATTCCAATCATCGTTATAGCTATTTTCATGATAAACATGCTCCCACGGTAGTCTTGGCTTAGGCTCAGGATTCTGTTCTGGCATACCAACAGCCAGTCCAAATAAAGGCAAGACTAACTTAGGTGTCTGGAGAAGCTGTTGAACTCTTGGCAAATTATTTCGAATGCCGCCAATGTAACAGATTCCTAAATCCATGGATTCAGCTGCAACAGCCATATTCTGTGAGGCCAAAGCCGCATCAATGACAGCAACCATAAACTTTTCCGTACTTTCCAAAGAATCCTGGACCTCTCCATTTTTCCATTCCCCGATCTTTTCATGACGATAAAGATCAGCGCAAAATACAAAAAAGTGAGCGTTATTCGCAACATAGGACTGATTGCCCGCTAGTTCAGCCAACTGTTGTTTCTTTTCTTGATCGCTTACCCCAATAATCGAATACGCTTGAATATGACTCGATGTGGACGCCGATTGCGCAGCTTTAACTAGGAGCTGAATCTGTTGTTGGTTTAGTGGCTGATTTTTAAATTTTCGAATCGACCGATGGTTTAAAAGTTGTTCTATTGTTTTATTCATACAGTCTCCTTCTTTTCAACAGTATTTGTACCCCCATATTATACTAATTGATCTTTAAATAACAGACAGGTTACATATCCTAGTCATTACCAACATAAATCTTAGACACATAGTTCATCTTAAACTTAAAGATTAACGTTTTGGAGGAATGGAATTGAAACCAGTAAATTTAACTTCAGCTGAGTTAGGCAGTTTATGGAGCACTTATATTGCTAATACCTTAAGCCGCTGTGTCCTGATTCACTTTTTAGAGGTAGCAGAAGACCCAGATGTAAAGCCTTTAATTGAACAATCTCTCCATCAAACGAATAGTCAGATTCTGCACATAGGTGAAATATTTCAAACTGAAGGGGCAGTTCTTCCTATAGGATTCACGGATTCCGATGTACATTCTGAGGCTCCTCGAATGTACTCCGATGTATATGTCCTTCAGTATTTAAAACAAGTGGCTAATATTGGAATGCTAACCTATAGCGATTCGACCTACATATCTGCTCGAGAAGATGTGCGTCTGTTCTTTAATGAGTGCTTAGCGGCATCGCAAGCCCTTGATAATCAAACAACACAGCTCCTCCTAAATAAAGGGGTTTACATTCGCCCCCCTTATATCTCTCCGCCTGAAAAAGTAGAATACACTAAGGAACAAAGCTTCCTTACCGGTTGGCTAGGAGAAAGGCGTCCGCTTACGGCCGTAGAGATTACCCATCTCTTTTTAAATATACTAAGGAACTCTTTGGGCAAAGCACTCCTCATGGGTTTCAGTCAATCTGCCCAATCCAAGGAAGTGAAGGAATTCTTTTTGAGAGGGAAGGATATGGCTTCAAAGCATATTGAAATATTCAGCTCACTGCTTAGAGAGGAAGACATATCGGCCCCCAGTCAGTTTGATAGTCATGTAATGACATCAACAAGCCCGCCTTTTTCAGACAAATTAATGCTGTATCACGCTGTAACTCTAATATCTACAGGAATCGGAAATTACGGTACATCCTTATCCATGAGCCCGAGGCGAGACTTAACGGTTCATTATAATCGCTTAATGGCAGAAGTCCAACTTTACGCTGGTGATGGAATGAGATTATTCATAGAAGAGGGGTGGATGGAAGAACCTCCACAAGCTGTAGATCGCGAAGCTCTCGCTACAAGTAAATAATCCTTTTTTTAAAACAAACTAAAGCCCTTCGCCAATGACTAACATGGCAAAGGGCTTTACTAACTAGGAGCTAGCATTCTTTGGTGCTGTTCTATGGCCAAAGGATGAGATAACAATAAAAAAGCCGACATCTCCATTAGAGATATCGGCTTATACCTTATTCTTATGTATGTGAAAATGGCTGGCCCGCCTGGATTCGAACCAGGGCATGACGGAGTCAAAGTCCGTTGCCTTACCGCTTGGCTACGGGCCAATGGCTTATATATGTATTATAAACACAGTGAGGCATTCCTATACCTAAAAATTTATGAATAAACTATGGGGCGATCGATGGGAATCGAACCCACGTGTGTCGGAGCCACAATCCGATGCGTTAACCACTTCGCCACGACCGCCATTATTCTTCGAGAACGTTTATTATAATATAATAAAAGACGTATTCTTGTCAACTAAAAAGTTGATCATTCCATGCTCATTGGTACATATACTAAAAAAGCAAAGAAAGGGTAATACAGCTTTCGTATACCCTTTCTAGGGAATTAGTCTAGCTCGTTTGGTAGTGAAACGATAGTCATGTTTTCCTGTATATCATGGTCAACAAGCACTTTAATACCATCCTTCCACGCGTATCTGCCCGTATACCCATCAACAGGATTGTCTTTTTGATTCAATACATTGAATTCTCCATAATCACCATCCGCAAAACGCTGGATGAAACCCATAATTTCTGACAGAGGAACGGTCTTCGTTACTCCTTTTGTAATACTTAAATCCCCTAATTCCATTTTCATCTCCCCTTCGTTTTAATCTATTGTTATTCTCATTCTAGACCTAAACTTTTATGCGACTAAAGCTTTGTGTATTCCGATCGATTGGCATTTTTTCTTTTCAGCTCAGCCATTCTCTCCAGTGTAAAAATAACAAACTGTTCATAATTTGGATCAAATGGGATTTCAACAAGACCGTTTTCTCGATCTCTTAAGAAAAATAAGGATAAGCCTGCCACTGACGCCCCTTTTACCTGTTCATAGGCGAGTTTATATAAATAAAGCTGTGGTAAATATCTTTGTACCAACTGATCTCGATTTATCGTTTGATTTGTCTTAATATCAATTAAGTGAATACCTGATTCCCTTCTGACCACTTTATCTATCGTACCCACCACGTGAATACCATGATAGTGATAGGTGAAACTCCATTCATTCTCCATAGGTACTCCAAGGAAACCTTGATCGATGGATTGATAATCATTCATGAAACGCTCCACCTGAGCTATATAGAGATAGCTGTTTTCTGCATCTTCTAGTCTACTCAGCGCCTCTTGAAGCGCTATTCCTCTTGACCATCCCTGATCTAGCAGCTCACAAGCCCGATGGACGATGGATCCTAACTCTGCACTGCTCCATGCCTGTGGCTCTTTTTCCATCGCAAAGGAATGCAGTTCCCCTTCCCACTCCACTGTGTCTAACTTTAACACATGTTTATAATAATAAGCTGTAGGGTCGTTAATAAAATCCATTACCTCGCTCACTGAGAAAGTTAAAGATAGTTCCCTTCCTATCCGTAAAGTGGGGCCGGCATAATCCAAAACCAGAACATCCGCTTTCTTTTCATTCCTTTCGTTGGTACAAATTCTTACCTTATCTCCAAGCCCTGGAACCTCGTCAATAGCTGTCATCAACATCTGATACCATGTTTTATCCGTTTCATCGGAGTCTTCCTTTTCCTTATGCAAAGAAGAAAAAACCAAGTAATCTCTAGCTCTTGTAGCTGCCACATAGAAAAGACGCTTAGACTCTTCGAGTGCTTGATTCTTTAGTTCTTTATTTATTTCTGCAAACATTGGGGTGCAGAATGTGTTCTCTTCATGCGGCCGCAACTCATGATCCTTGTTATATTTAACTAACAAACGATGTTGTTTATGGAATCGCAAACTCCCACGATCAGACTGCAAATTCTTTCCAAGATTGGGAACAAAGACAATTGGAAACTCTAAACCTTTAGAAGCATGGACGGTCATAATGTGGACGACATTACCTTCATCTAACTCCACCTCGGCCTCTCCTTCTTTTTCCGACAGCTCTATTAACCTTTTTACTTGTTTGAGCATGTGATCTAAGGAGTGAGCCTTCAAGTCAGCTAGGATGTGAATCAGTTTTTCCACATTTCGAATCCTCTGCAAGCTATTCGATTGTAAGAGACAAGTGATTTTCAACCCACTCTCTTCAAACCAATGAAGGAGAGTTTCCTTTACACTTGTGTGAGAAACATAGGGTATCCATTTCTCGAACAGCAAGTAGAATTCCTCTAATTTTCCCCTTAGCTTAGACGAGAGCCCTGCGTCTCGAAAGTAACCCTTGTAAAGAAAATCAGAAAGTTCCATATCTGTTCGATGCTCATTCATTTCTAAAAAATCATTCATCGATAAGCCAAATAAGGGACCGCGTAGGATGGCCATGATATACAATGCCTCCCAAGGCCGATTTAACCAAGAAAGAAAGGCAAGATAATCCATAACTTCCTGTTTCTCAAAGAAACCAACTCCACCATAAACCACAAATGGAATGTTGCGATTTTGCAAGGCCATTTCTAATTGCATCAACTGGGTTCGACTGGGGATAAGGATAGCCATATTCTTCCACTCTGGTGCTGTCCATTGCCCGTTAATCTGGACCTCAGGCTGCTTCTCTTCCATCATATCCATCATTCGACTGACCAGAGCTTCATACTCATTCACAGTTGTATCGTCCGCAAGCACGGTTTGCAACAGTTCCACTCTAACTTCCTGCTCCTGCTCAGAGTCACGCGCCGCTACAAGCGGAGAATAATGTATTTGATAGGGAACCTCTGTCTCCTGCGTACCCATGATAGATGAAAAAGACAGATTAACAAAATCAATGATCCCTTTACAGGTCCGGTAATTGCTGGACATATCGATGAAGGAGGAATCGCTTCCGCTCGCCTTCGCTAGATGCACATAGTCCTTCATCAGACTGACGTCTCCTCCACGAAAACGATAGATGGCTTGTTTACCATCTCCAACAATAAATTGAAACTCCGGTCCTATACGCTTTAACATGTTCATTTGCAGTGCATTGGTATCTTGAAATTCGTCAATCATGAAATGCTTAAACTTTCTTCTGCAGTCTTGTCCAACTTTTTCGTTTGCAAGAACCGCAACTGCTCTTCTTTGCAAATCTGAAAAATCCATCACTGCTCGTTCCCTCTTTACCAGCTCGTATCTCACGTGGAACTCTTGCATCATCTGACCAAAGATACGAACAATCATCTTCAGATCTTCCAACGTATGGTCTCTAAGACCCGGATTTTCCTTCCAAAATTCTTTTAGCGGGCCAAAACCATACTTAACAAGGTCATAAAGAGCTGGTGCTGATTTCTTCCAAGCTCCTGCAAGGGTTGGCATAACCTTCTCAATCTCTTGGAAATTCTCCAGCTGAGGTTCCATCGAATCAGGAAGACTTAGCAAATAGTTCATGATGCGATGAATATGGGCAGGGGTATTGCTGCTGGTCTTTTTCTTACTATATTCCTCTAGTAACTCCTGTAGCGGCGCGATATAGTTTTGGGCATCCTTATAAAAGTCTTTTAGCTTTCGATGCTTCTCGGTCAGTTCTAATTGGATAAGCTCGTCTACTATCTTCGCTTGATTAAAAAAATCAACTGGATCCACAGCTTCGTCTAACTCTCTCAATTGCCCGTAAATTTCTTGTATGCTTTTTTTTAGCGTATGCTCATTAAAGAAGGAGTAAATGGGTTGCCAATCCTTGTACCACACCTCTTCATCGAACATAGAATCTAGAATGTCTGCCTGAAGAAGCTTTGACTCGACCTCATCAAGAATAGAGAACGTTGGCAGCACCTTCGCCTCCAAGGAATAATCCTGGATTAGTTTCTGACAGAAGCTGTGAAACGTTGTAATGACCGCATTCCCCAAGCCTTCAAGTTGATCAGACCAAAATCTATCAGCTACGATCCGTTCATTCCCGCTAAATGTTTGCAGTGCTTCTTTCTTCTTTTTTTCAAGTGTCTTACGAATCCGCTCTCTCATCTCTCGGGCTGCCTTCTTTGTGAAGGTTATAGCTACCATTTGTTCAACATCAGCACTTAAAGGATCATCTTGACCGTTCAATAAACTTTGAAGCCGTCGCTCGCAAATATACACATACCTTTCCGTGAGTACTCTCGTCTTCCCTGATCCCGCTCCCGCGGAAATAACGATGAGCGATTCCTCACTTAGAACGGCCGCAGTTTGCTCCGGGTTAAAGCCTTCTACCTCAAGTTGTCTGCGTTTAGTTTCTGATATACTTATCATCCACGTTCCTCCGCTTCCTCCAATTGTGTCTTGGTGACTCGACAAACCATCTTGTAAGAACACCACGGGCTACAATCTAGGGGCTTCACAGAAAAATCGCTATGCATGCCAACCCATAAATCCCTTATTTTTTCCTTCAGATTATGTTCATCCATAAAAGCATAGCCATCCAATGCCTTCACCTTTTGGGCTTGTCTCGACAAATTGAAGCGGGTTCCTGTCTCATGATCCCACAACCCATTACGGGCCCGTTTAGCTGGTTCTCTTAATGAGATATAAGAAGCTCCATAAGGCCGTCGATCTATTAACTCTTCTTGAACTGCTAGAATATACAAGGGGATTTGCAATTTTAATCCTAAGCGAACTTCCTTATTAATATTCATAGATGCTTTCCCAGACTTATAGTCATAGATTACAAACCCATCTTCATCCTGGTCCAAGCGATCAATTTTCCCTTCGATGGTCATCTTCATCTCATCATCAAAACGAAGCACCAGCTGAATCTTTCTTTCAAAATCAGAGATCTTCATATCCTTCAAATTAGCATTATCCCAGAAATGATAACGTTCAGCTGACCACCACTTGCGTATCGTTCGCAGCCACTGTTCCTTCTGCTTCTTCAATTCAACGAGACTTAACTCTGAATAATGCTCTTGGGCTTCTTGCCAGATGGCTTCGAAAATACGGTGAAGATATTCTTCTGCATTCTTTGCTAGTGCTTGCTCATGGTATATCCCAAAAGCTTTTCCAGCTAATCCTGATTCTGTATAAAAACGTTGAATAAGTTGATGCAGTAACGACCCCTTTTCGCGGGCATCCATTTCCTTGCTCCACTCCGCTGCCTCAGGTACACTCAGCACCCTCTCCATAGCGTAGCGAAATGGACAGGCAGCATAGCTTTCCAGCGCGGTAACTGCCACCTTTTCCGAAAATAATTGTTTCTTCCATTTCTCCTCAAGGGGCTCGTTCCCTAGAGCTAACCGTTGAATATTTTCTTTCATTTCTCTCAAGTGAGCCGGGAGCGTGTTCTGATCTACGCGATACTGCAGACCATAATGATATGCCCACTTCTTGTCTTTATCCCTTGAATTATAGTAGATAAAGTGCTCGTTCTTTCTACGAGTAAAATGACTCACGGTACTTAACAGTGCAGCTTTCCGCGCCTTCCTAGTGCTTTCTACACGTAATCGGCGGCGTTTATACGCCATCCAATGACTTACTCTAACCTTGCGATACTTAATAAATTTAGAAGGCAGCAGAGGGTTCTCCTGATCTACCCCAACCACGTAAGAGATATTTATGAAAGGTGAAAGAAAAGCCAGCTGATGGTAAAGCGCTTCCTGCTTCTTCAGATACGTAGCACGATTAGGTACGGCATAAGGAAATGAAAAATACTCTAGATCTGTCTCTTGAAAGTATCCTTGAAGCTGATGGGTTCCTGGAAAAGATAATTCATCCATTCCGAGGGCAAACAGCTCCCCTCCAGAAAACAAGGCCACGTCCCTTAGGGTGTAAAGAGTTAACCCATCTATCGGTGTTCGTTCTTGAAACACCAGCAGATTCTTCTGAAGCTCAAAGAACCATTCAACAAAGGTCTCAAAATATACATTAACAGAACCTATCTTACTATCCCGAATCTCCTTGCACTTAAATTCAAGCATACGTAAAAGTTGATCGTAGGCTTTCCACTCCACAGAAACTGTTTTTAATAATGTAGTTTCCTCAGCCACTAAGCGCCTTTTCCAGTGTGATACCAATCTCTTTTCTTTCAGGAACTCTAGAATATGAACGATATAATCGGCTAAAGCCATCTCGTCTCTAAACGTTGATCGAAGCCTTATGAATGCCTCGAACAACAGGCTTATTTCCTCAGGTAAACAGTTCTCCTTGCTTAAGAAACGTCCCTTCCAATCGACAAATTCTTGTGGGGACACAAATACAAGACGCATTAAAGAGTCTAACACCTCAACCTGCTCCCAGTGGTTGGAACGGGAATAGTCCCGACTAAGCACCAGCTTCAACAAGCGACTTAATTGAGTATCTTCAAACGAAACATAATGAGGCTGTTTGAGCGGAATTCCGCGGTTTCTGGCTATACGAAGGAAGTTTTCTAGATAATCCTTTTCATTAACGAGAATAACACCAAAGGGTTCCCACCCTGTTTCTTCGGATTTCTCCACCAGAATATCGAGTACCCCATTGATCTCTTCTTCAATCGAGGTCGCCTTATATACTTTTTGCTCTTTCAGTTTCATGACTGACCTTGGACCCACTTCATTCATCACAAATCCCAATTTACTTAAATGATCATGAGTATCCTGAATCATTTGCGCCTTCGGGATATCAGGAAGATAGAAGGTGATAGGAACATTTAGGTCGACCATGGTCTGTAGAATTTGGTACTGGAGAGCACTTAGGTCAAAGAAGCCATCGATGACCAGGTGGCCTATCGGCAGTTTCATTCCACTACGAGCCTCTGCTGCAGCCTCTAAAATTAAACTTTCCGGATCCAAAAAGCCTTCCTTCGTCCATTTATTTTCATACTCCTCTAATACGTGCCTTAAGAAGTCAAATTTAGTGGGAAGTTGCTCCAGGGTATAGCCCAGACGCTTTAACTGACCGTATGTATTGGCGAACGCAAGAGCCTCATGCTTTCTTTCTTCCCGACTAGTTGTTGAGCTTTTTCGAAGCATTATTTCTTGCATAAAGATATTACGTTGATGTTCAGTCATTTCAACATAGGACTTACTTGATTGCTCCAAGATTAATTTAGCTAAATCATCAAAAGTAGCAAAAGCGAGTCCTGGTTGCCTAAGTCGTGCAATCCGCAGCCACTTCTTAGATGGCAATAAATAATAGATCGGATACTCCAACTGCTTCTGTTTCTTATGCCAACCTTTCAAGCGGTTTGGATAAGCAATTTCCGTAACTCTTGAATGCTTCAGCGTTAGGCGGTTCATGAATTTCACCCCTATTTTCCTTGTATATCCTATAACACGAGTATAACAGAAAAAAAAAAAATAGACGTCACGAAGACGCCCTTAAAAATCATGTAAAAAAATGATCCTTTTAGTAAAAACTTCTATGAGTCATCAATTGATCAAATTCAACAACAGGTACGGGTTTACTAAAGAAAAAACCTTGTACTTCTTCACAAGCTTGTTCTTGTAAAAACAGTAACTGTTCTTTTGTCTCTACGCCTTCTGCAACAATCTTCATGCCAAGACCTTTAGCAATTTGAATAATAGATGTTGTAATCGTTCTTACCTTCGAATCCACGGTGGAACCTTGTATAAATGAACGATCAATTTTTAAGATATCAATATCATACTTTGTCAGGTACGAAAGAGAAGAGTATCCAGTTCCGAAATCATCTAAGGCCACTTTTACCCCTAACTCCTTTAATTTTAAGATCGTCGTTTGCACAATTTCTTCATTATTAATTAACGAAGTCTCCGTTACTTCAATTTCGATAAGAGAGGTGTCCATCTGGTATCGATCTAATAAATCCTTCATTGATTTCACGAAATCTCTCTGCATAAATCTTTTAGCCGAAATATTAACGGAGATAGGAACAGGTGGTATATTCAGTGCCATCCAATACTGTAACTGTTGACAAACCGTATCCATGACCCAATCACCAATCGGGATAATAAGCCCCGTTTCTTCTGCTAAGGGGATAAATTCTCTTGGAGACACCATTCCCCATTCGGGATGATTCCAACGGATCAGAGCCTCAGCACCTACCATTTTACCCGTAATGATGTCTACTCTCGGTTGATAATGAAGAATAAATTCCTCTCCATTCAGGGCTCTCCGCAGCTCCTTTTCAATGGAAAAAGTCCTCAAAGTTTCATTGTTAATCGATGAGTTATAAACTCGGTATTTATTTTTACCTTCTTCTTTTGCTCGATGAAGAGCCGCATCCGCATTCTTCATCAAGGTCTGGGCATCTGTTCCATCATATGGATAGTAACTGATGCCTATACTGGTCGTTACAATGAGCTCATATTCATCGAGATGAATGACCCTGCCCATTCGTTGAATAATCTTCGTGGCAATATCAATGACGTCTTCTCGCTTTTTTCCGCAAGGAAACAGCATAGCAAATTCATCCCCACCCATTCGGGCGATAAAGTCTTTTTCCCCGCGGAACTCCATAAGCAGACTTGAGATCGACTGAAGAAGCTTATCCCCCACAGCATGTCCGAGTGTATCGTTAATATATTTGAAACGATCAATGTCAAGATAGAAGACGGCGAGAAGGTCTTCTGTTTTGTTCGCTTCCTTCATCATGGACTCTAGTGTTTCCTCGAATAGTCTCCGATTCGGCAGGTGGGTAAGCGGATCGGTATAAGCTAAGTATTCGTTAAGTCTCTCCGCCCTTTTCTGTTCCGAGATATCCGTTCGAATGGATATGTATTGGTAAGGTTTCCCTTCATCATTCACAAAAGGGACAATGGTTGTTTTCACCCAGTAAAGAGATCCGTCTTTAGCCTTATTTCGTAGTTCCCCTTCCCAAACCTGTCCTTTCTGAATCGATCCCCATAAGTTTCGAAAGAACTCTTTAGAATGATAACCCGAGTTTAAGATCCGATGGTCCTTTCCTACTAGTTCTTCCTTGGTATATTTAGAGATACGGCAGAAAGCATCATTGACGTCCGTAATCACTCCCCGGCAATCCGTAAACGCAACAATGGTAGACTCATTTAGTGCCCATTCTATATCCCTAAGTTTCTTTAGCGTCTTCTCTAACTGAAGGCTGGTCTGTTGAGAATGGGTAATATCACATATGGTTCCGATAATCACTGGATATTCTAAATGTTGAAGTTCTGTTAGGACACCACAAATTTCTAGATGAATGTGTGAGCCATCTTTCTTTATCCCTCTTGTATGGTAGTGCCAGGCATGGGCTTCACCTGTTAATCTACTATCAATTTGTTCCTGAATCCGCTCTCTATCATCTTCGTGGAATATTTTTAACGGATCCGATAATTGAATTATTTCCTCTGGACTATAACCAAAGATGGAAGCGAAGCGACCGCTTACTACCCGAAAACGCCCTTGGTCGTACATGTAGACTCCTAAAAGGGATTCCTCAGGCATAACTCCATCTTTAAATTTGATATCCATCTGGGATTCAGCTGTATGAAAGTTGGGTGAATTCCTCAATTTTTTTGTTCCTCCGTTAGCGTAATCCGATGAATCTAGAATAAATATTACCTTTCCTACCTATTTTAATCTAATAAGAGATATTTGTAACTTCTGTTTTCTCTCATGAGGAGGAATCAGTCAGCTCATTTGCTGTTTGGCTAAGATTATCTGTAGAGGCTGCGATTTGAGAGGAGGCCCTTGCTAATTCCTCGAACGCTCGATTAAACAATTCTAGTTCTTTCTCAATCTGGCTGTTTTGCTCCTTCGTTTTATCCATCACTTGAAGGATTTCTTCAAAATACTGATAGTTTTGATTCGAGAATACAGTTCCTTCTTCAACAAGCGTATGAATAAATAAAACCGAACGAGATACATCACTTACTTGGGCATCTGTCTTCGCTACTAATTCTGCTACACCGGAAATAGATTGCTTGGTTTGGTCTGCAAGTTTTCTAATTTCATCTGCAACAACGGCAAACCCCTTCCCAAACTCACCTGCGCGAGCAGCTTCAATCGCCGCATTAAGAGCAAGTAGGTTGGTTTGATCTGCTATCGCTTTAATCATATCCACGATATCATGAATCTTTTTCGAGATTTCCTGAAGTTCCTCTGAATCCTTTATGATCGTATCCATACTCGTGCGAATGCTGCTCATACTTTCTCTTTGTCTCTCTACCTGATCTTTCCCATTCTGTGATCGGTCCCCTGCCATCATGGCAAGTTCTGTCCCCCGCTTCGCAATTCCCGCAAGCTGATCCACTTGAGCAGCCAACTCTTCAGTTGAGGCATTCGTCTCTTCAGAAACTGCAGCCAACTCTTCAGCTGCTTGACGAACAACTTGACTGATCTTCATTTTGTTTTCTTCTTGAATCATACGAAGTCTTTCATGTTCAAGCTCGTAAGCTTCTAATACAAGCTGCTGCTCAAAATTAAGTAGTTTACTGCAGACTCTTATGGCTTGAACTAAGTCTGCTCTATTTTCAATCTGTGTCTCAAGAACCTCAAGAATGGAACCAAATAAATCTTGGAATGCGCACATATACCATTTTGTCTGTAGGCCAACCTTGACGTGGGCATGCGCAATTCGAATTCGTTTTTCAACAAATGCCTCATCCATTTCTCCGCTAAAAAGTTCCTGAATATGAATAGTTAACGTTTTCTTTAGTCTAGCCACTTCGCTGTGCCTATTAATTATTGCTAGTAGATTGGTCTGATTCATAATATTGTTATAGAATTGGGCCACGATTCTATCAATATGTTCAATGATAATAGGTTGAATGAATCTAACGAATTTTAAGTCTTCTTCTGATAGAGATATAAAATTCAATTGATTCTTAAGCTCTGCTGCTGATATATCCATTCTACTACGTAAAGATTTACTCTGCTCTATTAAGGAATGGTTTTGTTTCTTATTTTTCACCATACTGAAAATATTAAAAGCCATCGAAAATGGACACTTGCTCATGTGAAAAAACTCCTTAAAATAATTTATGTATACGCTTAAATAGTATTAACAATGTGTTAGTAGGATATTTTCATTATTTACTATAGTACAATATTACCTATAGTAAGAAAAGAAAAACACGGAATATACACTCCGTGTTCAAAATTTAGATAGTCCTTTTCATGTCAACATGAGGAATATTGTCCTCTAAATACACTTCAGAAATAGGTTCGAACCCAAAAGCACCATAAAATTGCCTCAAGTAGTCCTGAGCTTGAATCTTTACGGTACTCACTTGCCATTCCTCATCCACAAATCTTAAGGCTCTATCAATTAATTCCTTTGCTAATCCTTGTCCTCTAAAATCTTTGGCAACCAATACCCTGCCTAAAGAAACTTCAGGGTAAATCGTATTTTGAGGTAGAACTCGCAAGTAAGCGGCAATCTTTCCATCCTGTTCAAGATAAAGATGATGGGCAGCTACGTCATGACCATCAACTTCCGGATAGGGACATTCTTGCTCGACAACAAAGACGGCCACTCTTTCCTTTAATATGTTATATAATTCTTGTGTTGTTAATTCATTAAATGTTTTAAAATGCCACTCCACTTTTTACACCTCTTCGAACCAAATTAAGACTATTTCACTTTGAGATCAAAGGCCTCAGCCAACAATTGATAGGACTTTAACGTAGCATTGGTATCCGCAGTCCTAGTAACAATCATAAACTCATTTGTTTCATATTCCTCACTTAGGGACAAGATGCGAGATCTAACATGATCCTGCGAACCAACAATCATTCGCTTTCTATTCTCTTGCACGACTAGCTTTTCATAAGGACTATAGTTATATTGTAATGCATTGTCCAACTTAGGAATCCCAACGTTCCTTTTTCCTTGTCTAAATTGAAGTAACATGAGATCTAGACTTGCTGCCAACCTTTCAGCTTCTTCTTCTGTCTCCCCACAGATCGCAAAAATCGCAACAATTGTGCGAGGACTCTCTCCTAGTAAACTTGACTTAAAACGCTCGCGGTAGGCTCTGGTAACCTCTGCGCCCCCATCCCCGTTAATAAAATGAGCAAAAGCGAACCCTGCTCCCTTCTCCGCAGCTAATAAGGCACTATAATCACTAGATCCCAGCATCCAGACTTCAGGTGTAGTATTAATCTTAGGGGTCGCATAAAGACCAGCAAATCGGTGATTCGGTTCCAAGTGATCATTCAGATACCCAGTCAAGTCATCGAGTTGGCTTGCGTAATGGTCAGCTAGACTGACTTTTCCTTCCTGCAAAGCTTGCGTAGCGATAGGCATTCCCCCAGGAGCTCTGCCCAGTCCAAGGTCAATCCTATCAGGTGCTAGAGCTTCAAGCACTCGAAAATTCTCTGCCACTTTATAAGGACTGTAATGAGGAAGCATCACGCCTCCTGACCCAAGCCTGATTTGCTTTGTTTTCGCGGCTAAATATCCTAGCAAGACCTCTGGGCTTGAGCCGGCCAAGCTCATTGTATGGTGATGTTCAGCCACCCAGAATCGACGATACCCCAAAGCTTCAGCCTCCTGCGCCAATCGAATCGTCTGCGAGAAAGCCTGTATTGCCGTTTCCCCTTGGACAACTGGCGACTGGTCTAGAATGCTAAGTGAAATCATTCAGCACACCTCCCGTATAATATGGTATAAAATATACCTTACCATAATTTTTATTACTCATGCGAAGAAAAAAGGTCAAAAGCATAATGCTTTTGACCTCCCTTTATTCACGATGATGCTTCTTATGATGTTTATCATACTTAGGTATAAACCCATTCTTCTCCATCTTAGTATAATGCTCTTCCAAGTGGGAGATCACCTTTTTCCCCTTCTCCTCCGTCATCACACCAAATTGCACATATTTGTTGATGACCTCTTTTCGCTTCTCCAAGATCTCCTTATGGAGGGCAGCGAGCTCGCTCTTTTGTTGTACAGTCAATTCCACTTTTTTCACTTCAGCTGTTGAGTCGTTTTCTGCCAATGCTTTTATTGGACCAACCAACATCATAGAACATACGGTTGAGATAACCAAAGCTTTTTTTAATAGATGCATCATTTTTCTCTCCTTCCAAAAAAATCCTACTCTATTAGCTTTTGATTAACCTCGTCATTCTATGTACATCTGGCTGAATTTTGGAGTTGAGAAGTTTCTTTTTCTTGCTTTCTATAGATTGCATAGAGAGCAAAAGAAGATAAAACCAATCCGGTTAATGTCAAGAAGACATTTCGATACATCACATCCGGCTGCAAATGACGGCTTAAGTCCAGAAAGAGACCTGCTATGGTCACTCCAATGGCCCCTCCAATAAATTGAATGAGTTGAAGCAACCCCATTCCAGCGCCCATCAGCGATTTATCCAAGATTCTTGATACCTCATTGGAAAGACTAGAGGTAAGGCTGGTAAAGCCCGTGCTCGTTAACATATAGATGACCATAATGACATACGGGGAAACATCTGAAAAAAAGGCTAAACAAATCGTCGATAAGCCAAGGAGACTGTGGCCTGCCATGATTAAAGGCGTATTTCCCAAACGATCAATGGCCTTACCGATGAAAATGGCTGCAATAGCGGATAACATCGCTCCTGGAAAAATTACAAGACCGATAAAAGCTGGGCTCTTACCAAACAACACCGCTAAAATAATCGGTATTAGAAAAAGAATGGCAAAGTGAGTAGAAAATGCAGAAAATCCCATAAATAGCAGCATCAGAAACCTGCTTTGTTTTAAGAGTGCTGGTTGAATAAAGGGAGTTTTCTTTTTCAAACGATGGATGTGTCTCCACAGGAGTAACCAAACGACTAGGCTGCCTCCCAATACCCAAAGCTTGAACGTGACGAGGAAGGCTAATGTCCCTGCTACTCCAAGTGCCGTTAGAAAAGCACCCATCGAATCAAATTCAACGGTTTGTCGTTTCTCCAGAGGAAGCCACTTATGATATAGAGGAATTAACAAGAGTACCAGTGCTGTTACCATAAATAAGGAATTCCAACCCCACCATTGTGTCAGCGCTCCACCCACAACGGGCCCCAATCCAAAACCAAGCGACGCAGCCGATGAAATCAGTGACATGGCTCTTCCTCTTCTAGCCAGCAGGATATAGCGGGCTGCCAGCACCATCGCTAAACCAGGAACAGCACCTGCTCCTAATGCCTGTAAAAACCGTCCGATAATCAGCAGAGAAAAGGAATGAGCTAGATATCCTATAAAAGAAGAGGTCCCCACCAGGATTAAGGCCGAGATCAACAAGGTGCGGATCGGAAGAAAATCCGATAACCGACTATATGTAATCGTAGAAATGGCGAAGGCAATGGAATAACCGGAAACAATAATAGAACCAGCAGTAGGCGTAAGTTGAAACTCACTAATCACGCTGGGCAGGGCTACATTAAACATCGTCGTGTTCATGACCACAAGCCAAACCGTGAGTCCCCATAATGGAATTACTTTTTTCTCAATATGGGAATAATTCGAATCCTCCATTATTTGATACGTCCTCCTATCTTTTGTCTTACTTGAATCATACAGAAATTGGAGAGTCATGAGAAGACTTATATAATAGATATCCATATGGTGTTAAATAGGATATAATTATCCTGTTTTGTTCGTTACCCGAAACACATGGAGGTTAACATACTATGTTTAGCAAAAGATGCATAGCAGGTTTCATAACACTAGGACTTATAGGAAATCCTTCCTTTACTCAAGCCGCGTTTCAGGACATTGAGAACTCCTATGCCAAGGAGTCCATTGTATTCTTAGCCGAACAAGGCGTCTTGTACGGGATGCAAACCCATACCTATGGACCGAAGGAGGTTGTCACTCGCAAGCAATTTGCTGTCATGTTGGCAAAAGCGATTGGAATTCAACCTTCCCATCCCGTGACTCCCTCGTATTCCGATCTTCCGATTACCGACTGGTCATATGGCTACCTCGAAGCTCTTACACAACTAGGTGTGGTTAAAGGATTGAACGGACAGTTCGATGGAGACAGTTCCATTACTAGAGAAGAAGCCGCTCTAATGGTCCATCAATCTCTAGGGCTTAATCAACAGACTGCCTTACAGCTAAGTTCTGTTACCTATAAAGATGAGGGGGAGATCGCTCCTTATGCCATAGAGGCTGTAAATTCCCTGAGTCACTTTGGGATTATGAAAGGAAATCAGGGATACTTTTCTCCAAAACTAAGTCTTACGCGGGAGCAAATGGCGATCCTAGGCAAACAAGTCTTTGATCGACACCAAACCAAAGCAGAGAACAAAGATTGGGCAGCAACTCCGTTCACGATAGAGCTTAAGCCAGGAGAACAAACAACAATTGAAATCACAACAGCAGGCCACAATGCATTCAGCCCTGTCTATGGATTTGACCATCCCGAGATCGGACAAGTTACAACCAGCGGCTTATTTACAGCAAAAGCACCAGGTAAAGGGTTTCTATCGGTAACACTAGGCAATCATACTCAATTTATCCTTGTAAAGGTCACAGAATAACGAAAAAGGGAGACATCTAAACCATGCTTCGAAAAATGATGATTGGGCTGTTAGCATCCTGTTTTTTAATTGGAAGTATTCAAGCTGCGGGAGCAGAATCCGGCTCAAGCCCTGTAACCCCATCCATAACTTACACCGTGGAACAAAAAGCACCAGATGAACTGTTTAAACGCAATGAATATAAGTCATATCCAGGTCCTATCGACGGGCTACTCTCTAAGAGCGATTCTTGGACAGGCTTCTTTCGCCAAGAGGGGCGAGATATTATCGTTGATCTAGGTGTGGGACGAGTCTTAAGTGAAGTGTCCCTTGAATTTCAACAAAATAAAAGTGCAGGTATTGTTCTGCCTAAATATATGGAAGTTACCGTTTCGGCAGACGGTCACAAGTGGAACAAGCTCGGTGAGGTCAAGTCCCCCGTGTTGTCCTCTGACCCTAATGTCTTAACCCGCCAATATGGTCTTACGTTCAAACCAATGTATACAAGATATGTGAAATTACATTTCCCAGTTGATGTCTGGGTCTTCGCACGCAAATTAGTGTTAAAAGAAGAGCCAATATCTGCCCTCGTGGAGCCAACGGTCTTAGGTCATGCTTCAAAACATGGAACACCGGAACAAGGATATATGAAAATTGAAGGAATAGATGATCTCGCTCTCATCTACACAGGTGGACATGGTGATAAGGGAATATGGAAGAAAGAAGATTTCCTTCCCATGACAGCCTACATGGATAGACAAGGGAATATTCAAGATCAATTATTCGATTCCTTCCTCTTCCTGCCGTATCCAAACCTCACCAATTCAAAAGAGGAATGGATCATGTATTTAGAGGACTTGTTTAAAAAAGGACAACAGCTAGACGCCTTAAATGAAGCGGGAAAATCGATCGCCGACAAACTTTCAGCTAAACCCAAGGTTGTCTTAAGTCTACCTTACCCTCATCCAAAACAGGAACAGTTTGGCCTGCTCGTCGATCCAACGAACACCCTAATCTTTTCACACACAAGAGTAGCACCGGAGGATGCTGCGAAAAATCGTGCATCCGCAATCCAATGGTACTATTCCGAGCTCATGAAAGAATGGGAAGAAGCTGCTTTCTCCCATCTCGATTTAGCCGGGATCTATTGGTACCAAGAAACGATGGACTATACGATTCCTTATGAAAAAGAACTCGTGCAACTAGCTGCCAGTATGGTTCATGAAGATGGACACAAATTCTTCTGGATTCCCTACTTTGGTTCCCATGGCTATGAACATTGGTCAAACTATGGCTTTGATTATGTATTCTTACAGCCAAATTTTTATGCCAAGGATACCCCACCAGCCAACCGCATGGAGAATATTGCAGAAATCGCAAATAAGCACCATCTTGCTGTTGAACTCGAACTCGACGATAACATCTTGCTTAACCGCTATTACTATGACCTCTTTTATCAGCAACTGAATAAAGGAGCAGAATATCAGCTTCATACACAGGCAAGCAATGCTTATTACTTAGGTGGAGCCAAAGTTCTCGTACAAGCATCTAGAAGCAACCAACCACTTGCAAGACAGATTTATGATGATATGTATCAATGGATAAATGGAACTTATCAGGCGAAGAAACAGTAGGCAAGTTATCTCGGAGCCTTGGCGAGTTTGACTAAGAGGAGAAATTCCGTCTATTTTTGAAATTAAGGATTTTTGAGGTTAAATAAGGGGAAAAAGTCCGCTTATGCACCTAAATTTGAGGAAAAATGGGCATTTTCCGTTGAATAACAGAAAAAAATCCGTCTATTTTTCCCTTTATTGATTAAAATTAAGAAATAACCGGAAAATCTCCGGTTATTTCTTCTGTTGCTTTTCTAAACAGTCCCCACATTCGGAAAATCGGTTTTAATTCCAGGCATCCCTGGAACCCAATTGGCAGGCACTCCTAGTCCTGTCTGACGCCCAAATTGTATCCCTTGGACTAAACGAAGAATTTCGTAAGTATTTCTTCCCACCTCTTTTGGATAAACAAGCTTAGATACAATAATTCCCTCAGGATCAACAATAATAGTAGCCCGAAACGCTGCCCCTGCCGATTCATCTAAGACTCGGTAAGCTTTGCTAATTTTTAAATTCCGATCCGACAGCATGGGGAAGGAAACGGTTCTAGCTTTTGGCGACACATCTTTAAACACCTTATGAGTAAAAACACTGTCCGTACTAATAGACCAAACCTCTGTGCCTAAGGCTTGGAAGTGAGGATAAAGAGCAGCGACCGCTGCTAACTCTGTCGGTCAAACAAAAGTAAAATCACTCGGATAAAAAAATAAAACAACCCACTTCCCTCTACAATCTTCCAGGCTTAGCTTTTTTAACTCCCTCCCGACCAGAGCGGGTGCGGAAAAAAGCGGGGCCACATCATCTCGGGTAGCACAAAAGGGTTGGAAAGATCTCTCGTCATTATGCATGGGACCCATGGCTTCTCCCTTCCTATTAAGTCATACCATACTATGCAATAGGCGAAAGCCATGGAAGTGTCCGAAAAAAAATTTCTCGATATCATATCTAATCGGAGATAAAATTACACCGTAAGGATCATGGAGGGGGCGCTTGGTCGTTGATCGACCGACCTCAGACGGATTGCTCATTTTCCCTACTCTACAGCGATATAAATCTCCACCACAGCATCACTAGGATTGAAGTTCTCTACTTCGTATACTTCAAAATCACCCGTAAAGGTTCTGCGCGCAGAAGTCGACACCGTCCAGTTCCAGATCGTCTGCCACATTTCGGGTACGACCTGTGAAACAGGCCCTCTTCTACTTGTGAAAACGGCGTACTTCGCTTCAGGGACAACCACGCTCTTTAGGCCATCAGAAAAATCATTACTCTTTCCTGTAACCTGATGGCCGATCACCACCGTATACTCTCCATTTGCCCCATTCTCGTAATCCGTATAGAGCGAATATATTTTTTCCCGATGAATCTCCGTGACCCCTCCCAGTTTATTCGTTACTTGCCCACCAAAGAACGTATTCCACATTCCCGGAAGCTTACCACCCTCACTTGCCTCCACAACGTTGCTTGTTCTCTCACTAATTCCTGCTAGAATCATTTCTGGTAAATTCACATATCTCAGTTCCACATTGCATCCTCATTTCCTTATCTTAATTACTTCTTAATTAAACGGTACTGGTTCTTTTTTGTGCGCGTCAATATATTGCTCTTTCTTACCATCTAATCTATAGATCAGAACCGGACTCGGCGCATACTGTCCATAGTATTCGGGCCAATAATAATAAAGATTTAGATTAAGATTCTCCATGAAGAGATCTTCTGCTTCTTCCTTGGATAGCACCGGTTGGGCACTTGGCAGGGCGTCATAGTCAAATTTCTGAGGCAGTTGGAATTCTAAGACTTGTCCCGAGTTTGCATCAACAGAGACGGAGTAATACTGGTCACTTACCGTAACTCCCTTATGTAATCCAACAAAACTAAAACGATATTTCGGCGATTCGTAGGACCTCATTTGAGTTAACTTTTCCTGATTAACCCACTCAGGCACCTGCTCGCCTTTCGTCGTATCATGAATATAACTTAACTCAAGCTCTTTCGCTTCCACTTGTCCCTCTAGGAATTGGATTGCTCTTTTTAGTGCTTCATCCTGGGTTATTTTATTCGCTTCCAATGGTTTGGAGTTCTCTATAGGATGTACTTGAATATGAACGCCGAGAACGTTTCCCTTTTTATCCGTTGAAAGGGAAACAAAAGTAGGCGGCTGTGCCTTTCCATCTGTTTGAAGAGAACGCCTATTGGACCAGTTATATTCCACCCGTGAATCATCCATGACATGCTCCATCTCATAGTACTCTAAATCTGCTAAGTCAAATTGATGGTACTTCTTGATGAACGAAGCTGCCGCTTCTTTGCTTAACACGGTTTCCGTCTTATTTTGTGGAATCAAGGACAATCTCTGACGGGTCTGCTCATCTCCCCCATAGAACAGCTTCAACTCTTCTCCTGTTACAGCGTTCAGAAAGCCATATTGGGATGGATCATACTTTAATACAGACTTTTTCTCCTGTTTGTCCCAATTTAATGGAGTTCTAGATGTCGGTTGTTCCGCAGCATAATTAAGCTCCATCTCTATTTTATCACGGTATATTTTCTTCGCTTCCTCCTTGGAAATCGCCTTCTCGGGGAGCGGGAATTTAGTAATATCTTCAATTAATTTCTGATCTCCACGATCATGGTGATATAACTGAGTTACACGGCCCTTTTCATTAACGTAAACCTGGAAAGAGCCTAGATTCCATAGCTCAACACCGTGAATTAAACGATGAAAAGTCACCCCTGCTTGGGTGTAAATACGGGGATCATCGCTAGACGGGCCAGAGGCTCCATAGTTGAGAAACTCAGCCATCTCATAATTCTTAAGCTCTTCTCCATAGAGTTCTTGTGCGAAGGCAAGAGCCTTTACTTTCGTTAGCTTTTCATCTGGAAGTTTCTCAGAAGCCCACTCCGGGTGGTGAACGCTAAAGTGGATTAGCTTTCCCGTCACAGCTTCTATCCCTATGTGTGCTTCTATATAATCACGGCTGTTAGGGTCAGCATCCTTGGGACGATTTGAAAAGATAATCGACCATCCCGCCGGTCCATATTCACTCGCATCAAAATAGTTTTTTTCTTCAAGATTTATCTCCTTTAATTCGGGAGTCAATTTATAAATTTTACTTAAAGTCGTTTCTACTTCTTTGCTGAAGACCGGGTTTACTTGTTCAGCATTTACTTTTAATTCTGAAGCATAACTAGGTACAGCTGCAAAAACCAAGCTTGTAGCCAAGATACCCTGCAACCATCTTTTCTTCATATTCATCTCTCTTATCCCTCCAGTGGTATGTTTCAACTTAATAGACGATTATTGGAAGGATCGGTTACATTTTCTAATAAATTTTGTTTGGTCTAACAAAAGGCAAAGGAACTGCCTTATCTTAAGCAGTTCCCTTCCGTTTCTACATTAGTAGAAAACACCTGGTTGAAGAATGATCACAAGCAAGATGTAGAGAACCAAAATGAAGGCAAGGCCGCCTCCCCATCCACCAGCAACAGGAACTCCCATGTATTCTCCTCCTTTCTGTCTATCATCTGATGTATCTTATGCCATATACCCGGATAATGGTTGTACGTTTGCCTAATAGCATACCGTTTTCTTTCTAATCTCTGGTAATTGTTGTATAATCCACTTGGACAAGAAATGCATGAAAGAATGAGGAGGAAGAAAAAGATGCAAAGTTCTAGCGTACTAAGCAATGGAGTAGAAATGCCTCTTCTTGGTTTGGGTGTATGGAGAGTGCAAGAAGGGCAAGAGGTTGTATCTTCTGTAAAGCATGCCATACAAGTTGGGTACCGGAGTATTGATACGGCAGCAGTTTATGCTAACGAGGAAGGTGTGGGCAAGGCGATACAGGAGGCAGGAGTCCCTCGCAAGGATCTTTTCATTACAACAAAAGTCTGGAATGCAAATCAAGGCTATGATTCCACTCTCCAAGCTTTTGAAGAAAGCAAAAAGAAATTAGGACTTAATTATTTAGATCTTTATCTTATCCACTGGCCAGTAAAAGGGAAGTATAAAGAAACATGGAAGGCCATAGAGAAACTTTATAAGGACGGTGAAGTTCGCGCTATTGGAGTGAGTAACTTCCATATTCACCACCTACAGGATCTCATCTCTGAAGCTGAACATGTACCTATGGTGAATCAAGTCGAGTATCATCCCTTACTCTCACAAAAAGAACTCCTCACCTTCTGTAAAGAAAATAAGATCCAGTTAGAGGCCTGGAGTCCGCTCATGCAAGGAAATCTTAACCTTCCTCTGCTAGCTGAACTTAGTGAGAAGTATAAGAAGACCCCAGCCCAAATTATTCTTCGCTGGGACTTGCAACACGGCGTGGTAACCATACCGAAATCGATCACCCCTCACCGAATCGAAGAGAATGCGAATGTCTTTGATTTTGAACTATCTGCAGAGGATATGGAGCGTATAGACGGCCTAAATCAGAATAAGCGCTTTGGTCCTGATCCGGATAATTTTGCTTTTTAGATAGCACAACGAATACTTACCTCCCTCCAAGTAAACAGTATTACAGAAAATACATAACTAGGAGGTCTATTATGAACGCCCAGCGTGCACAAGAGATTGCAGATTCACCTGTAATGGTCAATGTAACCTACAATGGAATGCCCATCTATATTCAACACGTTGACGAAGGCGATGAGACAGCTAGAATCTATCCTCTTGATCAGCCTGAAAACGAACAAGAGGTATCTTTAAACAGCTTAACCGAGCACTAAACACAAAGAATGGGTACCTCACATGAGATACCCCTTCTTCCTCTACCTTATTTTAAGTCCTCGATCGAATTGATCTCCATATAGGAAGGTACAACTAATCCAATCTTCGTTCCTTTCAGGTTAGCTCCAAGGTCTTCAAACTGACCATCGAATTGTTGATAATAGTCTGCATGAGTCGTAGGCAACCAAGCTGCCACGATGGCATCTGCATCCCCACCGGCAACCCCTGCCCACATTGGACCTGCTTCCACTTGACTTAATTCCACTTTATAACCTACCTGTTCGAGTACGGCTGCTACCACATGAGTACTTGCAATTTCAGAATCCCATGCTACATAAGCTAAGGTAATCTGGTCTCCTTGTACCGGTTCAACTCCTTCTACCCATTCATTCACTTTGCTCTCGTTCTTTGCGATCCATGCTTCAGCTGCTTCTACAGGCTCTTTTCCATCAATGGTGCTAACCATCACTTCAGCCATATCATCAGGGGACCAATGGAATTTATCTAGAACAGCATGGGCACTTGGATGATCATCCTTCAATCCTAGACGGGCAATCGTATGAATGTCTTCATCCGCTCCGAATATCCCTTTTGGATCCTCCAGATACTTTAGATCGTATTTCGCAAACTTCCAATGCGGAGTCCAACCTGTTACAATGATGGGTTCTTGATTTTCATAGGCTTTAGTCAGGGCCGCTGTCATCGCTGCACCTGACCCTTCGACTAGTTCCCAATCCGCTAAACCGTAATCTTCTATCGCTTGCGCTGTTGCCTTCATAAGTCCGGCACCAGGATCTATTCCAATTAATTGAAAGTTAACTTGATCCCCAATGTTAGCTTCTGCGCTTGGGGCATCCTGTTGTGGAGTTTCTGTGTTTGATTGTGGCTGAGTGGTCTCTGAGGAACATCCAGCAAGAAGCATTCCTGCACCTAGCATCGCAGTAAGTATTGATGATTTCAATTTTCCTTTTAACATAAAAAATCTCCCCTTATATTTTTTTTGTCTTACCAATAGATTGTGTGAGGCGGTCTAACATAATGGCTAAAATAACAATGGCCAATCCTGCTTCAAATCCTGCCCCTATTTTAATTTGAGTTACCGCACGATAGACGTCCGCTCCTAATCCCTTGGCTCCGATCATCGAAGCAATAACAACCATAGATAAAGCCAACATAATACTCTGATTCACTCCTGCCATGATCGTTGCTTTAGCTAAGGGAAGCTGAACCTTAAACAGCTTTTGCGTTGGGGTAGATCCAAACGCATCAGCAGCTTCCACTAACTCGGTTGGAACTTGACGGATCCCAAGGTTAGTTAGCCTTATGGTGGGCGGCATGGCAAATATGACAGATGCAATAACTCCCGGTACCTTACCTAAACCGAAGAAGAATATAGCAGGGATTAAATAGACAAACGCAGGCATCGTTTGCATAAAGTCTAGGATAGGCGTAACCACATTCCTTACAGAATCCTTGCGTGCGCTCAATATCCCTAAAGGCACACCAATGACTACGGAAATAAAAGCCGAAGTAAGCACGAGAGCTAAAGTCTGCATGGTATTCGTCCAATATCCTAAATTATCAATGAGGACAAGGCCAATCAAGGTGAATAACCCAACGCCTTTTCCGCTTAACTTAAATGCAAGAAAAGAAAATACAAGAATAAAAGCAAATGCTGGTAGCGATGTAAACACCCAGGCAAATAAATCTACCATACTGCCTATACTTAGACTTATGGCTTTGAATAGTCCTCCTAGGTTACTATCCAAAAACTTAACTAGCCCCTCAATCCATTGGTCCAATGGCAGTTTAGGAAACTTGATTTCCATTTATCTTTGCCTCCTTTCCCGGTAGAGTGGAAAGAATGGTATCGCGTTGATCATTCACCTTTCCAGCTAATCCTCCTAGAACAGAACCTCTTACCAATATCCCTAATAAGCGGTTCTCTTCATTCGCTACGGCAACTGGAACCTGAGAAAAGGCAACAATGTCAAACAGATCATGCAAAAGAGTATCCGGACGAACCAAAGGAACATTCCTTTCCATGATCTCTTCGAGTGTCTTCCCTTGGGATTCAGAGCTTGAAACTAAGTCAGCCGTAACCACCCCAAGCAACGTTTTCTTTTTATCAACGACAAATAGACTTGAGATCCCACGCTCTCTCATGAGCTGCAAAGCCACTCGAGGTCCTTTATCCGCCGTAATGGTCTCCGCTCGTTTCATCACATGCCCTGCCGTTAATACCTTAGATAAATCTACATCCTCGACAAACCGCTCTACATATTCATTAGCCGGATTCGTCATAATCTCCTCAGCCGACCCTATCTGTACAATAGAGCCATCCTTCATGAGAGCAATTCGATCTCCAATTTTTAAAGCTTCATCTAAATCGTGAGTAATAAAGATAATCGTCTTCTGCATTTTGGACTGTAGTTCTAATAGCTCATCTTGCATGTCTTTGCGAATTAAGGGATCTAAGGCACTAAAAGCTTCATCCATTAAAAGCACGTCCGGATCATTAGCCAGTGCTCTGGCAAGACCCACCCTCTGTTGCATTCCTCCGCTCAGTTGGTCTGGCAGATGGTTCTCCCAACCCGAGAGCCCAACCAACTCAAGGGATTCTTTCGCTTTTTTACCTCGAATCTCTTTCTCCACGCCTTGAACTTCAAGTCCATATTCCACATTTTCAAGAATGGTACGGTGAGGAAATAAAGCGAACCGTTGAAACACCATGCTGAGCTTCTTCCTTCGTACTTCCCTTAATTCCTCTGGGCTCATCTTGACGATGTCTTTGCCGTCAATGAGCACTCTCCCCGCTGTTGGCTCAATCAGACGATTCAGCAATCGAACAAGCGTCGATTTTCCACTTCCTGAGAGGCCCATAATAACAAAGATTTCACCCTTTTCTACTTCGAAGCTGGCTTGGTTCACTCCGACCGTTTGACCGATTTTATCTAAGATCTCTTTTTTGGACCAGCCCTTATTCAAGGCTTCTATTGCTTTACTTGGGTGACGTCCGAAAACCTTGGATAATTGCTCCACCTTAATAATTGACATCGCTGCACCTCACCTTACTTCCCAACAATTACTATAACAATTTTAACCAATAGACAATAAATGAACAAACCGTATATTCCACTAATTTAGTTTATAATTTATGTACAGAAAATACTGTACGTAGTTCTTGTGGCGTATACTCAAAAATACTCGAAAATCCTGTCAAATGCGTTTCTTTACTTTTCCTTTAATTAAAAGTAATATGTAAGCATTATGATGACCAGGAGGTCCCTTTCTTCACATGAGTGAACATAGCAAGTACGAACAAATCGTGAAAAAGGCTGAAGACCGCATCGTCGAAACTTTAGCACAAAATATGGAGTTATACGGGATTACCCACTCCGTGGGTCACCTTTACGGTACATTGATTTTCCAAGATAAGCCTATGAACTTAGATGAAATGGGAGACGCCTTAGGGATGAGCAAGACAAGCATGAGTACTGGAGTACGTACTTTGCTTGACCTGAAGATGGTGAATAAAGTTTGGATGAAGGGTACAAGAAAAGATCACTATGAAGTTGAGCATGATTGGTACCAGACCTTCATCGATTATTTTTCACTGAAGTGGCGCAAGGCAACAGACGCCAATCAGATGTCTTTGCGGAAGTCTTCCCAAGAACTCACCAATCTTCTGAAACAAGAGGACCTTCCACCAGATCTGCGAGAGAAAGCGGAGAGAGACATTGAACGAATTGTTCATTACCTCGCTTATTATGAATGGTTAGAACGATTAATTGATTCATTCGAATCCCATGAGATCTTCACTTTCATCCCGAAAAACAAACAAGAAGCCGACTAATGTCAGGCTTCTTGTTTTGTTTATTTTAAAAATGTAGTTTTAATAAATGAAGCAACATCATCCGAGGTCCTCATGGAAAGTATCTTCTCTCTCAAGCTCTCCACTTCCTGTTTCGACAGCTTCCTTAGTTGATTTCTAGCAGGCAAAATGGAGGTCGCACTCATACTAAACTCATCTAATCCGAGTCCAAGCAGAATAGGGATCGCGATGGGATCCCCAGCCATCTCACCACACATTCCTACCCATTTGCCGTTGCGATGGGCAGCTTGGATGACATGATCGATTAAGCGTAGGATTGCCGGATGATAGGGCTGATACAAGTAAGATACTCTTTCATTCATTCGATCAGCCGCCATCGTATATTGGATCAAGTCATTCGTCCCGATGCTAAAGAAATCCACTAACTCTGCAAATTGATCTGCAATAAGAGCCACAGACGGAATCTCAACCATAATTCCAATTTCAATGTCGTCTGCTACTTGAATCCCATTTTGACGAAGAGAATCTTTTTCTGCTAATAGCATTTCTTTTGCCGCAAGAAACTCCTCAATGGTCGCCACCATAGGGAACATGATCTTCAGGTTGCCATAAACACTTGCACGTAACAAAGCTCTTAGTTGGACTCGGAATAGCTCCTTCTCCTCTAAACAAAGCCGAATAGCACGGAAGCCTAGAAACGGATTCATTTCCTTAGGTAAATTAAGGTAAGGGAGCTCTTTATCTCCCCCTATATCCAACGTTCGAACAACAACCGGCTTTCCTTCCATCTTCTCTAAGACCGTTTTATAGGACTCAAACTGCTCTTCTTCTGTAGGCAATTGGCTACGACCCATATACAAAAATTCCGTACGATAGAGTCCGATTCCCTCTCCGCCATTCTCCAGCACCCCCAACACATCGTCTGGGGTTCCAATATTAGCAGCAAGCTCAACTTGGTGATTGTCTATGGTCACTGTAGATTCATGAACAAGCTTTGCCCATTCTGCTTTCTGAGCTTCATACGATAGTTGGGTTTCCTGATACTTTCCATGAAGTTCTTCTGTTGGGTTTACAATGACTAGACCATTTATTCCGTCTACAATCACCTGCTTGCCCTGTTCAATCAAAGATGTGGCCGTTTTTGTGCCAACTACAGCCGGAATCTCCATGGAACGTGCCATAATAGCCGAATGAGAGGTTCTACCCCCAATATTGGTCACAAACCCTTTTACGAAATTACGATTCAATTGAGCTGTATCCGAAGGGGTTAGATCTTCTGCAATAATAATAACTTCTTCTGATATCAAGCTTAAATTAGGAATGGTAACATTCAGCAGCTTAGCCAACACTCGATTCGTTACGTCTCGAATATCAGCTGCCCGCTCCCTCATATAATCGTTGTCCATCTGCTCGAACATCGTAATGAACATCTGCGAAACCTCATGCAGCGCATATTCCGCATTAACCCCTTCATTTTCGATCTTCTCCTGTATGGGATCCAAGAGCTCGGGGTCGCTCAAGACGAGAAGATGAGCGGCGAATATCGCCGCTTTATCCTCCCCAAGTTTCACTCTTGCGTGTTCTTTAATCTCTTCAAGTTCTACTTTGGCCTGTTCCACCGCTTGTCCTAAACGTTGCTTCTCCGTTTGCGGATCTTTAACCGTATTTCTGGTTACAGAGAGATCGGGAGTCTTCAACAGATAAGCTTTCCCCATGGCAATTCCAGCAGATGCAGCAATCCCTTGAATCTGTGAAGTCATTATTGGCCTAGTCCTTCTTGCTTCATTATTTCAGTAATCGCGCTAAGAGCCTCTTGTTCATCCGAACCCTCAGCCGTAACCTTCACTTCAGCTCCTTGTCCAACTCCTAGAGACATTATGGCCATTATGGACTTCAGGTTGATTACTCTTCCACTATACTCTAATTTTATATCTGAACTAAACTTTGTTGCTGTCTGAACTAAGGCTGTTGCTGGACGAGCATGAAGTCCTGAGTCGCTTGTAATGTGGAAGATTTTTTCTACCATATTGATCAACCCCTTCTCTTAATTGAAATAATTTTTTCTTCGCCTTTTGTTACTTTCCCTTGTTTTTCAATTTCTACATACTCGCCTTGCTTAAGATTCGTAAAAACGATAGGTGTAATAATGGAGGGAACCTTTCTCTTGACCGAGTCCAGATCGACCTTCAGAAGAGGTTGCCCTCGTTCGACCTTATCCCCTTGAGATACCAAAGATTCAAATCCTTCGCCTTTTAATTTGACGGTGTCAATTCCAAAATGAATAAGAACCTCTCTTCCGTCTTCTGACTCCAGACCAATTGCGTGTTTTGTTGGGAAAACATTCAACACCACTCCCTCAATCGGTGATACCACGGTCCCTTCAGTCGGCAGAATTGCAAATCCGTCCCCCATCATTTTCTGTGAAAAGACTTGGTCCGGCACTTCCTCCATCGACAGGATTTCTCCTTCAAGAGGAGATACAATCGTTAATTCTCGATGGACTTGATGCCCTTGATGAACATTTTCCTTTTCCTCTAACTCCTTATCCGCTAACGCATCAGGCATGACTTCCTCAACCTGCTCACGAATTTCTTGGGAAGCAGATGATTCAGCAGGTTGTGGTGTTTTTCCTTCCATAATATCTTTCATTTGTGTCTTCAAATTATCGGATCTTGGACCAAAAATAGCTTGAATATTGTTTCCTACTTCTAATACCCCTGCAGCTCCCAGCTGCTTAAGCCGTTCCTTGTCCACTTGTTTACTGTCGTTAACCGATACACGCAAGCGTGTAATACATGCGTCCAAGTGAGAAATGTTATGCTGGCCACCCATAGCTTGCAAGATATTGTAGGCAAGGGCTCCCCCAGCTTCATTTCCCCTTACTTGTCTCTCTTCAACCACTTCTTCACGTCCTGGGGTTTTTAAATTGAATGCCTTAATAGCAAACCTGAACCCAAAATAATAAATCACGGAAAACACAAGCCCAACCGGAATGACCAACCACCAAGCCGTACGATTAGGGAGCACTCCAAATAGCAGGTAGTCAATGACTCCGCCGGAGAATGTCATTCCAATTTTCACGTTTAAGATGTGCATGAGCATAAAGGACAAGCCTGCAAAAATCGTATGAATCGCGAACAGTAATGGCGCCACAAATAGGAAAGAAAATTCGATAGGCTCAGTTATACCTGTCAAGAATGAGGTTAGAGCTGCAGACCCCATAATACCAGCTACCATCGTTTTTTGTTCAGGACGCGCAGAATGATAAATAGCTAGCGCAGCGGCTGGAAGACCGAACATCATAAATGGGTACTTCCCGGTCATAAAGGTTCCAGCTGTCAATTCCACCCCATCCCTAAGCTGCTCGAAAAATATCTTTTGATCTCCTCTTGCAATCTCGCCCGTTTGAGTAACATATTCGCCAAACTCAAACCAAAATGGAGAATAAAAAATATGGTGCAGACCAAATGGAATTAGTGCTCTTTCAATGACTCCAAAAATAAAAGCCGAGGCTGTTAGGTTAGCACCTACCATATTATGTGAAAAAGCGTTTAATCCTTGTTGAATGGGGGGCCAAGCAAAAACCATGACAATACCTAAAAGTATGGCTGTTGCAGAGGTAATAATAGGCACAAATCGTTTTCCTGCAAAGAATCCTAAATAAGAAGGAAGCTCAATATTAAAGTAACGGTTAAACATATAAGCTGCTAATATCCCTACGATAACTCCACCGAATACACCAGTTTGAAGTGTAGGAATCCCTAGGACATTCGCGTAAGCAGGGTTCGTACCAATTACCTCAGGTGTCACGCCCAATATGACACTCATCGTTACATTCATGACCAGATACGCAAGGATGGCAGCCAAACCGGCAACACCATCCCCACCGGCCAAACCAACGGCAACACCTACAGCAAATAATAAGGGTAAATTACCAAAGACAATACCCCCTGCCTGCTCCATGACATTCGCGACCATCTGGATTCCACCCGCTTCAAGTCCAGGGAATCGAGAGGTTAAAGCCGGGTTATGTAAAGCGTTACCAAGTGCGAGCAATATCCCCGCGGCGGGAAGAATAGCCACCGGAAGCATTAGAGCTTTTCCTACTTTTTGCAAGGTTCCAAAGGCCTGTTTAAACATATCTTTCTCTCCTTCAAAGTACTTTCTTCATGTTTGTAGTATGTACAACAGGAAAAGATATGAGTCTTTAACTAACAGGTTATCCCAGAGTATTTTGCGGTAGCGATTTCATCATTACTTGCCCAAATCCCACCCAAGTAGGCATCCGAACAAGCGAAGAATGGATGTGCTCATAGTATATATTAACTATTGAAAAGGAGGAGATTCTTGATGGGTGTACCATTTGCAGGATACGGAGCAGGTGTAGGAGCAGGAGGATGTGCTCCAGTAGCGGGACTAGGAACGGGGATCGGGTTTATCTTGGTTCTTTATATCCTACTTGTCATCATTGCACGTCCAGGGTTTATATACTAAGGCAGCAAAAAAGACCACTTCACGTGGTCTTTTTGCTTTTGTAAGAAATTCTTAAGAAATTTATCAAGTTGTTTGTAAAAAATGACTTGTAAAATATACCTGAAGCTGAGTTAAGATGTTGTAGGAAAGGTGTGAAGAAAATGTTTAAGTACCATGTTCTTGTTGTCGATGATGAAACCGAAATACGTGACGCAATAGAAATCTATCTAACTAGTGAAGATATTCAAATCTTTAAAGCCAAAAATGGAAGAGAGGCCTTATCCATCTTGGATACGACAGAAATTCATCTGGTTATACTCGATATCATGATGCCTAAGATGGATGGAATTTCTGCTACATTTAAGATACGAGAAAGCCGAAACATCCCTATTATCATGCTATCTGCCAAATCTGAGGATACCGATAAAATTCTCGGGCTCAACATTGGCGCTGATGATTATATGACTAAGCCCTTTAACCCCCTTGAATTAATCGCGAGAACGAAATCTCAGCTCCGCCGATACACCAACCTTGGAAACTATAGACCCAATGAAGATGAGATCGATGTGCGAGGGCTCACCCTGAACAAAAAAACAAAAATGGTTAGTGTAGATGGAGTCGAAGTTCGTCTCACAGCAACGGAGTACAAAATCCTTGAGTTGCTAATTGAAAATAAAGGCAGGGTCTTCTCCATTCATGAAATTTACGAACGGGTTTGGAAAGAACCAGGATATCATGCAGAAAATACAGTGGCCGTTCATGTTCGACGAATTCGCGAGAAGATTGAGATCAATCCAAAGGAACCAAAATACTTAAAGGTGGTGTGGGGCATTGGCTACAAAATTGATAAATAAGTACGCAACGATGATTGGCATCACAGCTAGCCTTTATCTTATTGCTTTGTCCCTACTAAGCCTCGTAGATATCATGAATAAACGGGAATACATACAAAACCCTGATCATTATTTCCATAGCTCAGCCTTTCATAACGAACTGACTACCTATTTTAACCTACTAGAATCCTATTACACGGATAATAAGCACTATGTTCAGTGGTCGGTCCTCGAAAAGGTCGGAGAGACGAGCTATAAGCAAATACAAAAAAAATATGAGGATATATACCAGGCCAAAACAAATGAAATAAACGAAGCCTATAAAGCTGAACTAGAAGCCAATCCCCAATTGCCTGATGAACAAAGAATGAAGCTTGAAGAGAAAAGAGACTTAGAACTGGCTCAAGCTCAACATGCTCGACACTTTGATTTTGAAGAAACTATTGCTAAAATCGTCAAAGCACGAGACCAACAATTTCAGACCCTAAAAGATAGTTTAGAAAAAAGAAATAACAGCTTTAAATATTACATACGTGATACGCAAACGACCGCCGTCTATACGAATATAGATAACCGTTCAATAGAGGATTATATAAAGACCGATGCGTTATACAGCCTTCATTTTCCTAAATCGTCCTTTACGACGGAGTGGCACTTACGAAACATTAACCAAACTTTTGAGGATAATCAGTGGGAAGGGTATATCATCGTTCCTAAATTAAGTGAATCATCTACTGCCATCCATCAAGGCTATACGTATTATGAGTCGATAAGAGAAAGAGTTGCGAAAGAAGGTATTCTTCTTGTCTTTAGTTTATCAACTGCAATGGGTATTCTTGTTGTACTTGCTAATAAACAGAAGTTGAATCATCCCTGGGTCAGCCTGTGTCACAATTACTATAGAAGATTGCCTATAGATATGAGAACTCTTGTTTTTATCATGATAAGCCTGATTATTATCGGTATGGCCAATATAATATCCTTTTTCCAGTTTCCTTTTACCTTCACACAAATCTTCTTTTGGACGTTCATCTCTCTTTTAAGTGGCTTTTTGCTTCTGTATTTGGTAGATACGTTTACCCTGCTGAAGAATCGGACGGAGCTAAAGCAAGAATGGGATAAAAGTTTCTATAAACAGAGCCATGGACTTCTAAAGGAAAGCATGCAAAACAAACAAGTGTTCTACTCCATTCTTTTTATTATTCTGTCTTCCATTGGATTGGGCATATTTGTAATGGTGGGTATTCCTGCTCTCCGATATGGAGCTGGAGTTTTGATTTTTAGTTCTTTTGTATATATATTCGTGTATTGCTTCATTGTAATTCCGTTTGTGTTAAAACGCATAGGACTCTTAAATCGAATACTAAAGGGAAGTCAAGAAATCGCTGCTGGGAATATTCAATTTAGAATTGAGGAAACCGGCAAAGGACAACTTTCTGCATTAGCTAGCCACATCAACACCATGAGAAGCGGGTTTGAGAGCGCCTTGGAGAAGCAGCTAAAAAGTGAAAGAATGAAAACCGAGCTTATAACGAATGTCTCTCATGACTTAAAGACCCCATTAACGTCTATTATTAATTATGTGGACTTGTTAAAGACAGAAGATTTAAGCCTTGAGAAAAAGAAACAATACCTTGATGTGTTGGAAAGAAAAACGCAAAGGCTTAAGACCCTAATTGATGATCTATTTGAAGCCTCTAAAGTGGCGAGTGGAGCTGTCGATCTCGAAATTCAACAAGTAGATGTTGGAGCTCTGCTTAATCAAGCCCTTGCGGAGTATCATGATCAGATTGAACAGTCTACGCTAACATTCCGTATCAAGCTAGGTCCTGTTCCGGTCTATGTTCCCTTAGATGGGAATAAGACATGGAGGGCCTTCGAAAATTTAATTAGTAATGCACTAAAATATTCACAAACTCATACGAGGGTCTATATTTCTGTAGACGAACAAGAAGAGCATGTTGTCATCAGCATGAAGAATACCTCTGCTTACGAGATTGACTTTGACGTAGAAGAGCTGTTTGAGCGATTTAAACGAGGAGATCAATCCCGTAATACCGAAGGGTCTGGCCTTGGACTTGCTATTGCTAAAAATATAGTAGAACTTCACGGAGGTAATCTTTCAATAGAGATTGATGGAGATCTTTTTAAAGTATTCGTTACTCTTCCCAAAACCCTCGTCCAATGAGATGAATGGAGGAATCATTATGGATATATTTAAAGGACAGATAGCTGTAATTACAGGAGTTAGTCATGATAGAGGGATTGGTTACGCCATTTGCAAGAAACTCGCGAGTGAAGGGGCGGATATTTATTTCACCCACTGGGCTTCGTCATCTGAATGGCCGAATCAATTGCAGCATGAGATTCATACGTATGGTGTGCGGTGTCAACATGCAGAGATAGACTTATCTCAATCGGAAGCGTCAACCGCACTCCTAGATCAGGTTAGCGGATTAGGACCGGCAACCATTCTCATTAACAATGCAGCCCACTCTACCCAAGATGGATATTCTAAGCTAGATGCCAAGACACTAGACGATCACTATGCCGTCAATGTCCGTGCAACATGTCTGCTTAGTGTAGAATTCGCCCGACGCTTTAGAGATGCGAAACTCAAGCAAGGCCGCATTATTAATATGACGTCTGGACAAGCGCAAGGACCCATGACAGGGGAATTAGCTTATGTTGCCTCAAAAGGAGCCATCTCAGCCTTTACGCTTTCTTTATCTGCTGAGCTTGCTCCGTTAGGAATTACAGTCAATGCAGTAAATCCAGGACCAACGAACACCGGATGGATGAATAAAGCGATAAAAGAACAGCTTCTTCCAAAATTCTTAAGCGGGCGCCTAGGACTTCCTTCAGACGCTGCTAATCTTGTAGCCTTCTTGGCGAGCGATGAGGCAGCATGGATTACGGGACAAGTGATCAACTCTGAAGGCGGTTTTTTTCGCAGCTAGTAAAAAGCCAAGAGCTGGTAAGACTAGCTCTTGGCTTTAATATTTTCTATAGGCGGATGATTACCGTATACAGGTTTAGGTCCGTTCGTTGGAGATGCCCATCGAACCCCATTCACTATGATTTTCTGGATGTCACTCTGATGATAAGTAGGATACGTTTCATGGCCAGGACGGAAATAGAAGATCTTCCCTTGCCCTCGAGTAAACGTGCATCCACTTCGAAACACTTCTCCTCCTTCAAACCAGCTAACGAGAATCAATTCCTCAGGTTCTGGTATGTCAAAGAATTCCCCGTACATTTCTTCTCTTTCTAGTTCGATATACTGCCCGAGTCCTTCCACAATAGGATGACTTGGATTGACTACCCATAGTCGCTCCTTTTCGTCGGCCTCCCGCCATTTTAGATCACAGCCTGTGCCCATAAGTCTCTTAAAAATTTTGGAGAAATGTCCGGAATGAAGGACGATTAACCCCATACCTCCGAGCACGCGCTGGTGTACACGTTCCACGATCTCCTCACTCACCTGATCGTGAGCAATATGTCCCCACCAAATTAATACATCTGTTTGATCCAAGACCTCTTGACTGAGTCCATGTTCCGGTTGCTCGAGAGTAGCTGTACGTACATCCATTCCTGACTCTCGCAAAGGAGCAGCAAGGGCCTCATGAATACCGTTTGGATATACCTTACGTACCTCTTCGTTCAGCTGTTCATGGCGGTTTTCATTCCACACCGTTACTTGTATCTTTCTAGACATAAGGTTCCTCCTATTTATTGAAATAAACCGCTTCACCTGTCTCAGCAGACTTGTAAATCGCTTCGAGAATTTCTGTTACGACTAAAGCCTCTTCAGGCTTCACGACAGGTTCCGTATCATGGATCACCGATTCAATCCAGAGCCTTGCTTCTAGATCAGCTGCACTTTCCTTCTCTCCCTCATAGAAATCAACACCCTTTGCATCTAAGTCGATTCGTTGGGTATATAATTTGCTCAAGTTCTCCCCATTGATATGTAAGCCATCCCACATGTCTGCTCCGCCATCGGTACCACAAAGCGTACACTTGGCTTCACCGGTTTGAAGAGTATTTAATGCCCAGCTTGATTCCAAGGCAATCGTAGCCCCATTTTCCATACGAATAAAGCCAAAAGCAGAATCCTCTACCTTAAACTTCTCTGGGTCCCAAGATCCCCAAGCATTTGCTGCATTTTCCTTTTTCCCCAGCTTATGAAAGGTGCTTCCGAGAACAACTTGTGGCTTATAATTATTCATCATCCATAAGGTGAGATCTAAAGCATGGGTTCCAATATCAATTAGCGGGCCCCCTCCTTGCTTTTCCTCATCTAAGAATACACCCCAAGTAGGAACGGCTCTACGTCGAATGGCATGGGCCTTGGCATAATAAATTTCACCTAAGTCTCCACGTGCACATACTTTGTGTAAGTATTGACTATCACTCCGAAAACGATTTTGATAGCCTACTGTCAGTTTTTTTCCTGATCTTTTTGCGGCATCAACCATCCTGCGTGCTTCTTCAGTCGTCTTCGCCATCGGCTTTTCACACATCACATGCTTCCCTGATTCAAGCGAGGCAACAGTGATATCAGCATGAGAATCATTCGGTGTGCAAACATGCACTACATCAATCGTAGGGTCCTGTAAGAGCTGTCGATAATCTTTAAACACATGAGCTTCTGTTGTACCAAACTGTTTAGCAGCTTCCTCTGCCTTTTCCTCATTCACATCACAGAATGCGACCATTTCAACAACTTCAAGCTTCGCTAAACTAGGCATATGTTTACCAAAAGCAATGCCACCGCAACCAATAATTCCAATGCGTACCTTCTTTGTCATATCCCTCTTTCCTTCCCGCATATATTTTAAGCCCACCAAATCTGTTCGATTCGTTGGCGAATTAATATGCTCTTTAAAAAGGTAACTGCTTTCTCAAATCCCTCTTCAATCGACATCAGGCTATCCTCGTGTTCAATAGAAATCGCTCCATCGTACCCTATCAATTGCAGAGCACTAATAATCCGTCTCCACTCTTCTTCTCCGTGACCGTACCCTACTGTACGGAAAATCCATGAACGAGTCAGCTCATCACGATACGATTTGGTATCTAAAACCCCGTTGATAGCAACATTACGTGTATCAAAGGCTGTATCTTTAGCATGAAAGTGATAGATGGCTTTCGCTTTTCCAAGTTCCTTAATACACTCTACCGGGTCCATCTGTTGCCAGTACAGGTGACTTGGATCAAAATTGACACCGATATTATCTCCTGCCTCCTCGCGTAAGCGAAGTGCTGTTTCGGTATTATAGACAACAAAGCCCGGATGAGGTTCAATAGCCACGCGCACCCCATGTTCCCTCATAAATTGGGACATCTCCTTCCAATAAGGAATGACTTTTTCCTTCCACTGCCATTCTAATACTTCAACATGTTCTGGTGGCCAAGCGCAAGTGACCCAAACCGGATTCTTTGATGAATCCGATTCTCCTGGACAGCCGGAAAAGCCAATAACCGTCTCCACTCCTAATTTTTCTGCTAGTAAAACAGCATGAAGAAAGTCTTGATGGAAGGCATCAGCAACTTCAGCATCAGGGTGGAGAGGATTGCCATGGCAAGAGATGGCACTAATCTCAAGCCCTCTAGAAACGACAGCTTGCTTAAAAGTATTTAATAACTGTTCGTCACCAATAAGAGTGGCTGCATCTGCGTGCTTTTTCCCTGGATATCCACCTACTCCTATTTCAACTGTTTCTAACCCTTGTGACTGGATGTAGTCTAGGGCTTCTTCGAGGTTCTTGTCTCCAAATAATACTGTAAATATCCCTAATTTCACTTCCGACTCCCCCTTCACTCTCGCTAGATTTGAATTTCCTTCTTTAATTCACTGGATTGATATATGGCATCTAGAATCTTATTAATAAACATCCCTTGCTCAGGCGTAGACTGAGGTTCCTCTCCTGTACGCACACAATGAAGGAAATGTTTCCACATGGCCAACCTAGCCTGATGATCATCGAATGAAATGTGTGGATGAATATTTTGAAGAATCCCTGATTGCTCGGAATACAGAACGGTTCCTAAATCATTGTTAACAGACGCTCCTGATTTTGTTCCTATCAGATTGAGGAACACATTTTCCTTTTCAATGTTAGCTGCCCAGCTAACATCAAGGGTTAAGGTAGCACCTAGATCCAGCCGGATAAAAGCCGTCGCAAAATCCTCCACATCGAATGTCCCTTTGGGATTTGCAACATTCCACACTCTATTCCCGGCATGTTTAAGATCACCAAACTTCTGATAGGTAGAGCCAACAACCGAAACCGGTTTAGGATTCCCCATTAAGTAAAGTGCCAAATCAAGCATATGTACTCCGATATCAATCAGAGGGCCTCCCCCAGATTGAGACATGGTGGTAAACCAACCACCCCACCCCGGAATCCCTGCCCTTCTCATCCAGCCACATTTCGCATGATAGATCTCACCAAATTCGCCCCGTTCTACTAGTCCTTTAAGATGTTGTATATCTTTGCGGAAGCGATTGTTAAGGGCAAGCATCAAGTGCTTTCCGGTCTTGCGCTTCACTTCCAACATCTTCTCTGCTTCACTCGCATTGATAGCCATAGGCTTTTCACATAATACGTGTTTGCCAGCTTGCATGGAATCGTTAGCTACGGGTGAATGAAGAAAATTCGGTACTGTAATGAGGACCGCATCCATTTCTTCTATGGTTAAAAGGTCCTGATAATTGGAGAAAGCTTGTTCAATTCCAAACTCTCGAGCTAGTTGTTGAGCAGCTTCTATAGCTACATCTGCCACTGCCACGACCTGGACCTCATCCTTTAGTTGAGTTAATGCGCGGTAATGAGCTGTGCGCGCAATCCCTCCCGCCCCTATCATCCCAAGTTTTACAGGTTGCATTTATGTATTCCTCCAGTCTCGTCTACACAAGACGATAAACCCTCGACTCATATGGCTTCATGATAAGATTCCCATAGTCAATTGATGATGTTTGCTCGTAATTCGCTATCATGAGCTCAAGCGTCTTGGTAGAAATGAATTCCGTCATATCTACATGGATTTCTTTGTTGGAGAAGTTTAATAGTACCATCCACTGCTCTTCACCAAGAGTCCTTGTGTAGGCATAAAGTTGTTCATGATGCTCTAGTAGAATGTTGTAATTTCCGTAGATGAGAACCTCGTTCTGCTTCCGAAGTTGGATAAGCAACTTATAATAATTTAGTATAGAATTTGGATCTGCCTTTGCTTGCTCTACATTGATACTTAAGTAATTCGGATTGACTTGGATCCATGGATTCCCAGTGGTAAATCCAGCGGAGGGTTCATCGCTCCATTGCATTGGGGTTCTAGAGTTATCTCTTCCTTTTACCCAGATGGATTTCATGATCTCTCCTTGTTCCTTCCCGTCCTTAAGTCCTTCTCGATAATGATTAATAATTTCCACATCGCGGTAATCTTCAATGCCTTTAAACTGAACGTTGGTCATGCCAATCTCTTGACCTTGGTAAATATAAGGAGTAGCCTGGAGAAACATGAAGAACGTTGCTAACATCTTTGCCGATTCCTTATGGTACTGCCGGTGATCACCAAATCGAGAAACGGATCGAGGTTGATCGTGATTTTCTAGATAGGAGGTATTCCAGCCACGTCCTTCTAAGCCTTTTTGCCACTTGGTAATGACTTGCTTTAGATCACTTAAGCGCCAAGGAACAAGATCAAATTTACCTTCTGGACCATTATCCAGTTGCATATGCTCAAATTGAAAAACCATATCAAATTTTCCAATCTTCTCGTCAACATACTCCATCGCATCCTCAGGAGAGACGCCAGGAGTTTCTCCCACGGTCATCACATCATAACGGCCATAGGTTTCGTCTTTAAGTTCTCTTAGGAAATCCTGAATGCCGGGTTGGTTGAGATGTCCATCCCAAGAAGGAACATAGCGCTTTCCTTCTGGATTAGGCATGTTAGGAAAACCTGCTTTCTTCTTGATATGCGTAATGGCGTCTACCCGGAATCCGTCAATTCCTTTATCTAGCCACCAACGTATCATCTCATAGAGATGCTGTCTGACCTCTGGGTTCTCCCAATTTAAGTCAGGTTGTTTTACAGCAAATAAATGCATATAATATTCGCTAGTTGCTTCGTCCAGCTCCCAAGCTGAACCACTGAAGATGGACTCCCAGTTATTTGGCTCTTTCCCGTCCTTCCCAGGTCTCCAGATATACCAGTCTCTTTTTGGATTTTGCTTAGAGGAACGCGACTCAATAAACCATGGATGCTCATCAGAGGTATGATTCGGTACAAGATCCATAATAAGCTTCATTCCTCGGTTATGAACTTGCTCCAATAATTCCTCCCAATCCCTCATTGTTCCAAACTCATTCATGATGTCATAGTAATCGCTGATGTCGTAACCATTATCCGCATTTGGTGATTTATAAACCGGACAAATCCATATGACATCAACACCTAAGTCCAGTAGATAATCCAACTTTGAGATAATTCCTCGAAGATCACCGATTCCATCCCCATTCGAATCCATAAAGCTTCGAGGATAGATTTGATATACAACACTTTCTTTCCACCAGGTTTTATTCATCTCTTCCTATCCTTTCAAGTCATCTTTTTCAGAACTAGACTACGCGCTACAGGGTTAGGCGTAAAACTCAGGCTCGAACAGGATAAAACAAGTACAATCCCTAATATGATTGACTTTCCACGGGATTTTAACCATGCTATCGAATAGGCGGCAGCCTAGGCAATAAAGAATAGTTGCAAACAATCAACGTTTCCTATATAATTAATAACCGACTTCACTTTAATCTACATGAAACAAAACCCTATACCCTCGACAGAACCCACTCGGTTATTTTCCTGGCTATAACTCAAGGTGTTTTTCGAACGTTCCCCTGGATCGGTCATCGGAGCCGTAAGGATGGAAGAGAGGTAGGGCTTTCATGAATTGGAAATTTTGGTTTGGGTCTTGTTTACCAAACTCTTGCTGGTTATTCCAACAGGTCTGCAGGTGTCTCCTGCAGACCTGTTTTATTTTTTTAAGAGGAAATCCTTTATTTCCTCTACGACTGTCTCATGACTACATATGGATTCCGTCTAGGGACGAAAAATGACCAAGGAAGACAAAAAATGCAGTCTTCACACAAGTAAACAACCACTCTATAATATAAATATGACATACTAAATCGTGAATAAATGATACTAATTTAAAAGAGGAGTTGGAACGAATGACTATTCTAGTTTGCCAAGATTGCGATACAACTGTAGACTTCATGCATGATGAAAAGGTAAGCACTCTTTATGTAAAGTGTAATTGCTGCCAAGAGAACAGCCAAAAGCAAGCCTAAATTGAGGCTTGCTTTTTTCCTTTTTGAAACCTTTCTTCCGTTAGTACCGTCTTACATCATGAAACTGAATCTGACGGGAGGAAAAAACCAATGAAGAAATGTACAGCATTAGCAATGACACTTCTCCTATTCACCAGCTTAATTGCATGCCAGAGTGGACCTGATCCACGTGAAGTTGAAAAACCTGCCAAAAGTGAGCAAGTCCCTGATCAATCACAAGCATCAGAAGTAGAAATCGAAGTCATTCTTGAAGGTATGAGTGAGAAAGAGAAAGCGTACTTCACGGAAGGCACCATGAATTACTATATGTATGGCCTTGATAAATTTACATTGGTGTCAGAGGAGCCTGGAAAGGATATCTTACTCACAGATTATGATTCGGACTTCTTTGTTCGTATCGAAAAGCTTGACCGAGAAGCAAACATACCTGCTTTCAAGGAGCAATTACGCCAATCCCTTTCCTCAACATGGACAATACATGATCTCGATCCCAAAGAACTATTTGACCCATACTTCCACGATGCACAGCTTTATCTATTAGTGGAAACTCCTGCCCCACAACAGACCAACTTACTTTATGTCGTCAAGGATATTGATAAACAAAGATTTCTATTTACTTTCCATCTACCAAACAAAGAAACCGCAGAAGGGATTATCCCTAGGTTCTGGGCTATGTTAAAGACAATAAATCATTGAACTTCTCTCCGTCCCTTTGTACAATGAGCATAATGAATCTTATATGAATTGGAAGTGACTTCGCCTGAGCACAATAACATGGGAAAGCGGTACCTGGCTTCGGTTAAAAGGGATATCAATGGCATTCGGCGGGGCTGCACTTTGGGGAATTTCAGGAACGGTTGCCGAAGTTTTATTTATCCATATCGGTATTCCGATGGCTTGGCTGGTTACCATTCGACTCTTATTAGCAGGACTTCTCCTAGTCCTCTACACAATAGTTAATACAACTTGGCAACAAACAAGTGCTGTATGGAAGTCACGCGCGGATCGTATCCAGCTTATTTGGTTCGGGATTCTCGGAATGCTTGGGGTCCAATATACCTATTTTGCTGCAATTGAAGTTGGAAATGCAGCAACAGCTACCCTTCTTCAGTTTTTAGGACCTGTTTTTATCACACTCTATCTGGCTCTGAGGTATCTACGTTTACCTACGATAATGGAATATCTAGCTCTTGGTCTAGCTTTGCTAGGAACTTATCTGTTGGTTACTAATGGTTCAACGGAAGGGCTTTCTATTACACCATCTGCAGTAGGATGGGGGCTCGGAGCAGCGATAACGGCTGCCTTTTACACTCTTTACCCAGCACAATTATTAAAGCGATGGGGCTCGATGTCCGTGGTCGGCTGGGGTATGCTCATCGGCGGGATTGGTATGAGTTTCATAAATCCTCCATGGTTGATTGATATTACAGGTATTTCCTTAATGGCTTGGCTTGGTATCGCTTTTGTTATCCTTTTTGGAACGTTAATACCTTTTTATTTAGTACTTGAGAGCTTACGCTATCTCGCACCATCTGAAGTAGGAATGCTGAACAGTGCTGAGCCCCTTTCGGCTGTTATCTTTTCCGTTCTTTGGCTGCAACTATCCTTTGGCCTTTATGAGATGTTGGGAGCCCTCTGTATCATTGCTACCGTAATTGTTCTTTCACTTAATCAACGCAAAGTGAAACCTAAACAGGTGGAGTCAGCTGCTGCCAACTAAGTAAACTACTAATATCTACAAACTGTCCACATGGACAGTTTTTTGTTTTCCGGCTGGTTTGGGACATACTACTAGCAGAGAAAACAGGAGGTGTACACATCATGGGAAATGACATTCCAAGTACTTGGGAAATCGTCCTGCTTTGCTCTGTTCCTACAATTGCCTTTTTTGGTTGGGCAAGTCGGATCATATTAAATTTCTAACATGACAATTACGCTACCTCTTTTAAGGTAGCGTAATCTTTAGCTCACATAATCCGATTGGGGCTATCCTTCTTCTTTAAATATCGGTGAAGCATCCACTCCACACTTCCAAGCAAGATAGCAAGCGAAGCAATCTCTACAAAATTGAGAGTCCAGTTTGTAATCCAAGCTGCCATCCAAAAGAAAGCAACGGCAAATAATGCATCCATCAGCGTTGCCGTTGTATTCTTCGTTATACGTAAAAGCATCTGATCTCCAATAAGATAGGATAGGACGGAAAAAGCTAATGAAGTTACTATCGCGATCCCAAAGGATGCATCGGAAAACCAGAGTAAAAATGGGACAATAACAAAGCCGTTCAGAATTAACTTCCGAATTAAGCCATTCATTGAATATTACCTTACTTTCCCAGATACGAATTCAGCATCCAAACGTGCTTCTCTAAGCTCGAGAAGATTGCTAAGAACATATCTCCCGTTGTTTCATCACCAACAGATTCAGCAATCTCCATTCCATGCTTTAGCTCACCTAACATTTGAGTAAAATCGTTAACTACCGATTGAACCATTTCGTTGGCAGTCTCCGTACCCTTTGCCTCTTGAACTGAAGCCAACTCCAAACACCCAGTCATCGTAGCTACAGGTTTACCTCCGATGGCAAGTAAACGCTCGGCTAGCTCATCGATGTGCAATGCTCCTTCTGTATAAAACTCCTCAAATTTCGTATGGAGTGTAAAAAACTGCTCACCTGTTACATACCAATGGAAATTATGCAGTTTTATAAACATGACAGACCAGTTGGCAATTTGCTTGTTAATCATTTCAGTTAAGTTCATAAGATTAGCTCCCTCCTTTTTTCCTTTTGATATTCTGCCCATTTAAGCAAGTGGAAATTCTTCAATCATTTGATCAGGATTAACGTGGTGTCCCTTCTCGAATACAGCTAGCAGCATCATACCTTCTTCTTTTCGGATAACGCCATAACGAGTTGGGCTAAATTCCACTCGCATTTTTGTTTTAAGTTCCTCCAAGATATCCTTTGCTCGAACTTCTATTTGATCCATAGTAAAAGCGCCATCATTTTCGAGTATATTTACTATTTTTTCAATATCCGATGTCGTCTTCGCGTCCACATGCTCACCACCATATCAGGAGTTTTTCTCCTCCATAGTATAACCCCATCATTACGCGTCGATAATATTTGGGTAATTAAGAAACACATGAGGAGGATCTTTTATGACCGCACAATATGGCGCTCACGAAGTAATGGAAATGCATGAAGTCCTAACAGACGCTATTGACGGAATTAACCAATTTCAACTGTATCGTCCACATGCAACTGACCAGCAACTAGTACAAATGATTGATCGACATCTACAGTTTATGTTAAGTGAGTATAACCTAATGGTACAAACCCTAAATCAAAAAGGAATGAACCAGGCAGTCCCATACCGAGCTCCTAGAAATGTTTCTCCAACTTATGGGCTAGACAACCCAAGCACTCAAGCACCAAACATGTCCATTCAGAACATGGATGATCGTGATGTTGCAAGTGGAATGCTTGGATGCTATAAAGCCTCCGCTGTATTTAAAATGAACGCCGCATTGGAATGTGCAGATCCACAGTTACGCAGAACCTTGCAGCAAGGAGCTGTAAATTGTTCCGAGATGGCTTATGAAGTATGGCAATATATGAACGAAAAGGGATACTACCAAATCCCAACTATGAAAGAAATGACCACCAACACCATGATAAATACCTATACTCAGGGAGGTCCAATGAATCAAATGGGTCAAATGAACCCCATGATTCAAATGCCTGCCGGACAACATTCTGTCCACCAAGGAATGAATCCTAATGATCCTTACAATATGAGCACCATGAGAAATATGGTCTTGTAATCACGTAAAAAGAGTGTCCCCAATACTTCGAGACACTCTTTTCTATGATTTAAGAAGAAACAGATCGTCCGGAAGACTTGCTCACTGTTGCTTCATGTTGCTTATATTCCTTCTCCCAGAAGTCAGCATCCTTGATACCAAGCTTTACTGGGTCAAATACGGGATCTTTTCCTTCTTTCTTTTGATCCTCATAGTCTCTAAGAATCTTTAATGCAGGCTTAGTTAATAGTAAGATCGCAATAATGTTAAGCCAAGCCATACTTCCTACACCGATATCTCCCAATCCCCATGCAAGATCAGCTGTCTTAATACTTCCGTAGAATACTACAATAAGAAGAGCTACTTTTAGAAGATGTTCAGACCATACACGCTTTACTGTGCGATTAAGGTAGGCCAAGTTCGTTTCGGCCATATAATAGTATGCCATAATCGTTGTAAAAGCGAAGAATAAAAGAGCAATCGCTACAAATGGAGCCCCGAAACCTGGCAATACCGATTCAACGGCTTGTTGAGTGTACATTGGGCCTGGCTTTATATCTCCTAGATTATTCACGATCGGAGCAACACCGTCAGGATGTACATTGTACATTCCGGTAATAAGAATCATAAAAGCTGTGGCGGAACAAACGAACAACGTATCAATATAAACAGAAAATGCTTGAACTAGACCTTGTTTAGCTGGGTGAGAAACTTCAGCTGCTGCAGCAGCGTGCGGAGCTGTACCTTGACCTGCTTCGTTGGAATAGATTCCACGCTTTACTCCCCATGAGATGGCGGCACCAATAATCCCACCAAAAGCAGCATCTGTTCCAAAAGCACTTGTAAAGATTAATGAAATGATACCAGGTAATTGACCAATATTTACAACAACAATAATAAGAGCAACCAAAATATAACCTAATGCCATAAAAGGTACTACAACTTGTGCAACACTAGCAATACGTTTAACGCCTCCAAAGATAATGGCAGCAAGGAAACCAACTAATAGGACTCCGGTTAAAGAAGTATTAATTCCAAAGGCGTTCTCTAGTCCAGCTGCAATACTGTTCGCTTGCACGCCTGGCAGTAAAACACCAGTAGCAATAACCGTTACAAATGCGAATAAAACAGCATACCACTTGATCTTTAAACCTTTTTCAATGTAGTAAGCAGGCCCTCCTCGGAACTGACCCTCTTGCTTGGTTTTATAAACTTGACCTAGAGCTGCTTCAACGAAAGCAGATCCTGATCCTAGAAAAGCAATTAACCACATCCAAAAAACTGCACCAGGCCCCCCAAAAGCGATCGCTGTGGCTACACCTGCAATATTACCTGTACCGACTCTACCAGATAACGCAAGCGTGAGAGCTTGGAAAGAAGAAACCCCTGCCTCAGAGCTTTTTCCTTCAAACATTAATTTAATCATATCCTTAAAATGGCGAAGTTGCATAAAACGAGTCGCAATGGTGAAGAACAACCCCGTCCCAAGACATAGATAAATTAACGCTTGACTCCATATTAAGTCATTAATCATTCCTACAAGCGCTTCCAATATTTTACCTCCTCTTAACAATCACATTTTTAATACAATTATAAAATATTTATACACTTGAATAAACTATTTGTCCAGTATTTTTCCAAAAAGTTTTTAGATAGTTGGACATAATAAAATATGAGGTGACACAAGAACTCTCACATCCCCAGCTGGAGAGATTTCCCTTAATCTATTTCCTATAAGGCAGGTGATATATATGCAGAATTTTGATGTTTCCCTCATTCACCGTCTAGCAGATCAGCTAGAGGGCATTGCAAAAGATATTAAAGAGCATGTCAACTCCCCGGACGAGTTGGAAAACGATCTAGTACGGATAAACAGCATTGCTGGAAGTTTACAATCGCAAGCGCAAGCAAAAAAAATGGGAAGTAATCCAAGCATTGTTAATAATAATGTAAGATAAATACCCTAAAAAAGCTGACACAAAACATCTTCGTGTCAGCTTTTTAGACTTAGTGTGCTAATGGAATATCTTCTAGCATCGCTTTCTTTTGCTTTTGAATACGTAGTAATCTCCAGGACAAGAAAATCGCCCCAAAAGCTAACCCCGATATCAGACCAACCCAATATCCATATGCTCCAAGATCAGTAACTCTAACTAAAAGATAGCCAATTGGCAGCCCAAGAATCCAGTAAGAGATAAAGGCCATTAATAAAGTCACATTCACGTCCTTGTATCCTCTTAATGCTCCTTGTATCGGTGCAGCAATGGCATCGGATAACTGAAAATAGATCGCATAGATTAAGAATTTTTTCGTTAATTCAAGAACCAGTGCGTCGGTCGTATAGAGTCTTGCTACTTCATTGTTGAATACATAAAGCCCGATAGCACATCCTACCGCCATCAAGACCGAAAGTCCAACCCCAAGGAAACAGTACTGGTTAGCATCCTTATACCTGCCCCCACCCACTTCATAGCCTACAGCTATTGTTAGAGCCATCGAAATGCTCATAGGAACCATATAAACAAATGAAGCAAAATTAATAGCCGCTTGATGGGCAGCGATCGTTGCTGTATTAAACTCACTCATAAGTAAAGTAACTGCAGCAAAAATACTGACTTCAAAGAAAATAGCAAAGCCAATAGGTATTCCTATTGTTAGTTGTTCTTTCCAGGTTCTAAAAGAAATCCCGACCCAATTCTTAAACACCCCAAAGGTGTTAAATGGACTAACCCGGTTAATATAAACAAAGGCAATCACGAGGATGACCCAATAGGTAATGGAGGAAGCATATCCAGCTCCAACACCCCCTAACCTAGGAAAACCAAGCTTCCCAAAAATAAGAACATAATTAAAAAAGATATTAATAGGTAAAGACATCAGCGTGATCATCATCGTTACCCGTGTTTGCCCAAGAGCATCAATAAAACATCGAAGAACAGTATAGACAAAAATAGGGATAATACCAAATGATAGACCAATTAAATATTCCCTTGCAATCGTACGCACCGTATCCTCTAGCTGCATAGCACTTAATATCGGATCCAGGAACATGGCTCCAGCCACAATAACTACCACTGAGATCGCTATAGATAGATAGATTCCTTGTATGACTTGGAAAGGTACCTCATTTTTTTTCTCCGCACCAAGTAATTGAGCTACGATAGGGGTTAGTGCAAGGAGAATCCCACATAACCCCGTAGATATTGGCGCCCACAGACTCGAGCCAATCGCGACTCCAGCTAAGTCCTCTGGACCAGCATGGCCTGACATCACAATATCAAAGAAAGTCATAGAAAAAAGAGCGAGTTGTGTAATCAGAATAGGGAAAAGTATTACACTAAACTGATTTAACTTTTGCTTCCAAGAGTCCGTTTTCTTCATATTTCTTTTCCTTTCAGATAATCCTTCCAACTCTATTTGACGTTAGGAATAACGTAGTTATTACCAAGAATCTTGCAAAAAAAAACTGGTCCCATGATGGACACAGCCTCTACACAACTAATTCATTATACAACTCTTTTCATCGATTGAATACTGGAAAGCAGTCCTAGACTTGTCTTTTGCATCTGCTTTGATGTCAGGACGATATCGAAAAAACAAAAAAGACAGAAAAATGCCCCCCACGGCTGACAACTTGACAACCAAGGGGGCATCATCATTTATTTTCCAACCTTTTCAACCTTAGTAGTTGGCAAAACCACCTCAACAAGGGTTCCCTTTCCCACTTCACTTGAAATCTTTAACTTGCCTTGGTGGTTTTGAATAATGCTATGACTGACCATGAGCCCAAGTCCGGTTCCTTTATCCTTTGTCGTATAAAAAGGTTGACCGATCAAGGACAATTGTTCACTTGGTATGCCGTTACCTTGATCAATAAAGGCAATGGAAACGTCATTTTCTAACCTATCAACTTCTACCCTCACTTGTCCACCGTCTGGCATCGCCTCAATGGCATTCTTAAGAATATTGATGAACACTTGCTTTAACTTGTTTTCTTCACAGACGACAGGATAATGAGTTGTTGTATCCGAGTAATAAGCGACAATTTCCACTCCATGGAGATTGGCCTGAGCATTAAGAAGCGTAATAATGCTATCTAGCATAAGCTTTAGTTCATGCTCCTGAAAATCCATTTTCTTAGGCTTTGCAAGAAGTAAAAGTTCACTCACAATCATATTAATTCGATCTATTTCCGAAAGCATAATATGACCATATTCTTTTCCAAACCCTCCTTCTAAATCAAGCAATTGAACAAATCCTCTAAGACTTGTAAGCGGATTCCGAATTTCATGAGCAATACCCGCGGCTAATTCTCCCACAACGCTAAGTTTCTCAGACTGTTGCAAAATTTCCTGACTCTTCTTCCACTCTGTTATATCGCGAGCAAAAACATAGATCGCTGGCTCCCCTTGGTACTCCGTTGGGATCGTCTTTAGTTCCACATCAATAACTGTTCCATCTAATCTGACCCATCTTTCCTCGACAACGTCTATTTCCTTACCTAGTCTTAGATCTTCCATCATTGTGGAAGCATATGTATGATCCTCAGGGTGGATCCAGTCGAAAACGCTCTTTCCTATGATCTGATCCATCCTTTCAGCTCCGAGTAGATTAAGTCCAGTTTTATTAATAAAAGAGCAGATATCACTATGCAACTTACGTACAATGATAATCTCAGGTGATTCTTCTACTAGTTGGCGGTATTTATCTTCACTCTGTTTTAATTCCTGTGTTCTCTCTTCGACAAGACACTCTAATAGGTGATACTGAATTTTCCGTTCTGTGATATCCCGAATCGAGCAGACAAAGATAACCTCTTCCTCTACGGTTACTTGACTTACTTGCACTTCTGCAGGAAATAGACTTCCGTCCTTGCGTCTTGCCTCCACTTCAATAATCATAGACTTCGGAAAGTTTGATATTTCATCAGTCTGGAAAATGGGGAGAAGCTTAGCAATGTTCTGATTGGATATTTCTTCCTCTACGTATCCAAACATATTCCTAACACCAGGATTTACGGTATATATTTCACCAGATGCATCCATAGTTATTAACGTATCAATAGATGATTCTCCTATAGCACGAGCTAACGCTTCACTTCTTCTAAGCTGAGAGTATGCAACTTCTAGTTCTTCCGCTCGTTTCTTTAATAGCTCTTTTTGCATTTGGATCTGTTGCTGGTTTTGATAAATTTTAACGAACTCGGCTACTTTACTCTTTAGTACTAAGGGGTGAAAGGGCTTGAAAATATAATCGATAGCACCAACTGAGTAACCATGCATGACATGATCATGTGTTTGGCTTAATGCCGTAATGAACAATATCGGAATATCTCTAGACTTCCCTCTTGCTCGAATCAACTTTGCAGTTTCAAAACCATCTAAACCTGGCATTTGAACATCCAATAAAATGGCAGCGAAGTCCAGTCGAAGAACCCACTTTAATGCTTCCTCACCAGAATAAGCTCTTATTAAATTATAATGGGGAGAATGGAGTACTGCCTCAAGTGCAATCAAATTCTCTTGTCTGTCATCCACCATTAATATATTTACTGCTTGATTGTCCATGTCAACCTCGCCTTCTCTTTAACCTTATTTGATTTTCCGATAGATCTTCTCTAGACTATCCATCTCTTCATAACAATGAGCATAAGGGGTAAAAGAGAGCCCTTCACGACTGCCTAAGCCAAGAATCCCGCTTACGCCTAAGCTTTCATAAATTAATTGTTGAACACGTTCCTGCAGATCGCGGTTAAAATAGATCATCACATTCCGGCAAATAATCACGTGAAACTCGTTAAAGGAGCCGTCTGTTACTAGATTATGTTGAGCAAATACTAAATTTTCTCCTAGGAACGGATGAAATCGAACGTATTCTCTTTGAGCCGTATAGTATTCTGAAAATGATTTTGTTCCCCCTGACAAAACATAATTGCTTGTATAGCTTTGCATGCGATGGATGGGGATTTGACCTGTCTTCGCCTGTTGTAACACTTTATCATTAATATCTGTTCCATAGATGCGTGTCTTATGATATAATCCTTCCTCATGCAACAAAATAGCCATAGAGTAGACCTCTTCCCCGGTGGAACACCCTGCATGCCAAATCCGTATCGATGGCAGATCCTGAAGCAACGGCACTACCTTAGTGCGGAAAGCATGAAAAAAAGAAGGATCCCTGAACATCTCCGTGACATTAATTGAAAAATCAGCAAACAGCTTATCCATAATCTTCTTATCATGTAAAACCTTGTCTAACAATGAAGTCACCGTACTCAATTTCTCGGCTTGAATTCGGTGCCAAATTCTTCTGCGAATGGAGGAAAAGGCATAATTTCTAAAATCAAAGCCATAATGACGATAAATACCTTCCAATAGTAATTCTATTTCTAATTTTTCTAAATCACTACATAGATTTGAATGTTCTTCCAAATTCCTCACCTATTGATATAACCAGACCCTCAACAAGGAGAATAACTGGTCAAGATTTACGGGCTTGCTAATATAGTCTGAAGCCCCAGCATCAATACACTTCTGTCGGTCATGCTTCATGGCCTTCGCTGTTAACGCTATGATAGGCAATGAATGGAACTCTGGCATATGACGAATCATCTGCATGGCCTCATAACCATCCATTTCAGGCATCATGATATCCATGAGAATGAGATCTATATCAGGATGGTCTGCAAGTATATGCAATGCCTCTCTCCCATTCTCGGCGAATACTACTTCCAGCCCTTCCGCCTCTAATGCACTAGTCAGTGCGAATATATTACGCATATCATCGTCTACAACCATGATCTTACGCCCTTCTAGTGGTTCACCGGTGGATCGCTTGATCGTATCCGCATGAATTTCCTTACCTGTTATCTCTTCTATAGCTTGTTCAAAGCTGGCCGCCGATTCTTTATTTATTGGAGACAAGTCAATAACCGATTCCACTTCATGAATAGGGAGATAAAAAGTAAAGGTGCTTCCTTTACCCTCAATACTCTGTATCTCAATAAAACCACCTAATAATTGAGCTAACTCTTTGCAAATCGATAAGCCTAATCCTGTACCGCCATATTTGCGACTCGTTGTGCCATCCGCTTGGCGGAAAGCTTCAAAAATCAACTCCTGCTTATCAGGACCGATGCCAATTCCTGTATCAACGACTGAAAAACAAATATAACTGTGATGCTTATTATCCCTACCGCTTTTGGCTTCACTTCGTACCCATAAAGTAACGCTGCCTTGTTCAGTAAACTTGAATGCGTTAGAAAGTAAATTCTTGAGAATTTGGCAGACTCGCTGTTCATCTGTATGAATAATATTAGGAACTTCCTGCTCCATCTTAATTGAATATTCTATTCCCTTCTGACGAGCAATTGGCAAAAACTGACGCTCTGCAAAACGTAAGACTTCGCCTAAATCTACCTCACCTTGGTGGATATCCATTTTACCCGACTCAATTTTGGAAAGATCTAAGATATCATTGATAAGCTGCAGTAGGTCATTCCCAGAAGAATAAATGGTTCCTGCATATTCCAGTTGTTTTACCGTAAGATTATTCTCTTTATTCTCCAATAACATATGAGCTAGAATGAGTAGACTGTTTAATGGCGTCCGCAACTCATGAGACATGTTAGCCAAGAACTCTGACTTATATTTCGAACTAAGTACAACTTGGCGTGCCTTCTCTTCGAGAGCAATCTGGATTTCTTCTAACTCGTTTGTTTTTTCTTCTGAATTTTTATACTGAGCTTCTAATTCCTCATTCATCGTACGCAACTCTTCTTGCTGGAGTTGTAATTCCTCTGATTGACTTTGCAATTCTTCGTTTAAAGTCTGGGCTTCCTTTAATAACTCTTGAACTTGCATATGTTTAGCAATTCGATCGAAGGTCACCCCAAGATGTGTTGTTGCTTGTTCTAAGAGTGCTTGATGAAGCGGAGAAAACTCCTCAAAAGATGCTAACTCTAATACACCTAATACTTCTCCCTCAAATGCAATCGGTGCAATGACAACACTTGCCGGTGCGGATGCCCCTAGACCTGAGCTCACTTGGATATAATCCTCAGGAACACGCTCGAGTAAAATCGTTTTGTTTTCCAATGCAGATTGATCCACAAGACCTTCACCAATACCAATAGATGTCAATCCAAGGCTCTCACCCTGCTTACCCCTACCTGCATAAGTAGCTAATTTTGTTAGTTGATTCCCTCTTCTGTCCCTAAGGTAGATCACACCATAGCTTGCTCCAAGAATAGGAGTCATGGCAGATATATATTGACTACCTAAGGCCTTTAGATCATTCAACCCTTGTGCTAGCATAGAAAGCTCAGCTAATTTCGATTTTAACCACCCTTGTTCCTGAATACTCTCCTTATAAGTCCGCTCTAATCTTTCATGCTCTTCTAACGCCGCTGCCATTTCGTTAAAAGCAATGGCGATCTCGCCAATCTCGTCCTTCGATACGACCTCAGCTCTCGGCAATTGCTCAGCACCATAAACGACACTCCTCATTACGTTTTTCACACGTGCAAGTCTGTTAGTTACCGTATGAACTACCCATATTGACATACCTATACCAAACAAAATAACAAAAACAGAAGCGATGACGACCATATTCATGGCTCTCTCATACGTTTGCATAGAAGTCACTAATGTTTCTTCCATCACACCTTCTTGGAAATCAATCAAGGCTTCTATAGAGGATACTAGGCTTTGTCTGTGAGTTTCTAATAAGGCTTGTTTCTCTATGGCCTCCTCATTCTGTAGTGCCAAGTCAAGCATAATAATTTGTTGAACGGCAGTATTGTAAATCTGATAATCTTTATTCAAATTACCTAATAGCTCTTTACCTTGTTGAAGATTAATGATATTGCTGAGTTTCTGTAAGGTGTCCGTCACCATACGATGAGAAACTTGGATAGCTTCAATATTTTCATTATTAAAGTGTTCACCAGCAGAAAACGTAACTCCGTTGATTTCTCTTCCGATCTGACCTACTTCGAAGCGAATTTGATTGGCAAGCTGAATCTTTTCATATCGATCCGTAACGAGCTTATTCATACTTCGATTTTGATTATTCATCATACTGACAATACTAACGAGTAGTAGGATCATCAGCATGATGATAAACCCAAATCCCATAAATAATCTTATCTTAAGATTCATAAGCGTATCCTTTCAATTCTTTGTTTAATAACACATTTCTCTTTATATTTTTTAAATCCTGCTTTTTATCTTTTTTAATAAGAAAAAATAAAAACAGCATCCTGTCCATGACACAGATGCTGTCTTAAGTCACAACTCTTTATCCCTTATTACGTATTCTAGAAAGGGATAAATAAAAGGTTGGCGTTAAAATAAGCGTTAATACCGTAGAAAACAATAATCCTGAAACAATCGATATGGCTAAAGGCTTAAACAATACATCTCCGCTAAAAACAATCGGCAGAAGTGCTGCTATTGACGTCAGGGAAGTCAATATGATCGGACGAATTCTAGCTCTGCCAGAATCTTTAATAGCTTCCTCAATATCTTCCCCCACTTCTCTCCTCTGTTCAATAAACTCGATAAGGATAATTGAATTCCTTACCGCTATTCCTGATAAGGAGACTATTCCTAGAACAGCTAAAAAACTTAGAGGGGTTTGGGTGATGAATAAACCAATTATCGCTCCCGTGACTGCCAAGTAGACGGAACTCAAAATAAGTACTGGCATCGATAAAGAATTAAACTGAATGACAATTACGAGATATATAAGAAAGAGAACAATGACGAATAGTTTCGTCACTTCAATAAAAAAATCGGTTCGCTCCGAAGTTTCTCCACCTACATTGAGTGTATAGTCTCCTCTAAGTGACTCTTTCATCTGATTAGTAATGACAAGGGCACTCTGTTCGAATTCTTTCTTTTTACCCTCCACAGGATACGCCCGAACGGTGATGGTTCTTTTCCCATCCTGATGGGGAATTCGTTGTATCTGTTCTGTAATATTTTCAGTTACGAGAGAATGAACGGATACGGTTGGATAAACCTGTTGATAATCCTTAGGCCGCAATTCAATTTTAGAGAGATCAACCTCTCCCTCTCCGCCTTGCGTATCTAAGAACACTTTTAAGTCACGACGTTCTACACCATCATCAAAAATACCAAGTTGAATACCAGTGCTTGCAAGTCTGACTTGTTCACTTATTTCTTGTGTTGTGAATCCAAAGTAATCCAATTTTGCTCGATCCGGAATATATTCAATAACGGGCTGTGGAGTCCCAATATCCACTGTAACTAATTTAGTTTCCTCAATCGCAGCTAATTTAAGCTTTAATATCTCGGCTAGATCAATGAGCTCTTCAAGACCAGGACCAACAATCTGGATAGCCACGGGTGCACCTACAGGTGGACCTGATTCAATAGTCTCTAGCATAATGTCGGCAGAAGGATAATTCTCTCGTAATACCATTTCCCATCGAGCCATCATGGCTGTAGTTGAAGTCTGTTCCAGGTCCACACGCACTAAGATCTGCCCTGTATTCAAGCCAGGATTGGCTAGGGTTGAATTAAACAATCCAGGCAAACCTGTCCCTGCAAAAACAGCTGTTTCTTTAATGGCAGGATCTTGAAGTAATTGTCGTTCAATCGATTCTAGTTGACTATATGTGTCTACTAACTTGGTTCCATTAGGCAAGGTAACCTGAATCGTAACCTCTTCTCGATCAGCAGGAGGAAAAAATTCAAAAGGAATCTTAGCAGCAAGTCCTGTTAACATAATACATAAAAACAATCCTAAAAAACTGATTGTAAAAGGCCTCTTGATGATCTGGGCTAATACTTTATCTGCATAATACGTCTCTAATTTTGTAAACATTTTGTAAAGAAGACCTAATCTCTTCGATGTGACTCCTTTTCCTTCCTTCCTGCTTCTTCGCCAATACGTCATAATCGGTACAAAAGTTAGGGCAACAAAAGTTGAACCAATAATAGTAAAGATGAGTACCGTAGGAAGCGCTCGGATAAAACTGCCTCCTGTTCCGGATAAAAAGGTTAAAGGAAAGAAACTAAATATGATCATGATGGAAGAGGTAAATATAGATATTTTCACTTCATTTATCCCATTTACTGCTCCCTCTAGTGCGCTATCACCAAGTGCATACCGTCTATGAATGTTCTCATTAACCACAATCGCATCATCAACAAGTATGCCTATTGCAATGATCATCCCAATTATAGAGATTTGATTGAGATCAACCCCAGTGTAGGGGAGCGGAACTAGCCCCACTAAGATGGACATAGGGATGGCTAGGGTTACAAGTAACGAAGCTGAAATAGAAAGCCCTAGAAGCATAATCGATGCTACAGCAATAATAGCCATAATAAAAGAAATGGCTAGATTCTTAAATGTTTGTTCAACATACACACTTTGCAGGTAAAAAGGGACAACCTCTATCCCCTCTGGCAAACCCTCTGTCAATCTAGTCATTTTAGCTTCAATACTTCTTTGGAGAGATGGAATATCTGCCCCTTTTTCCGCAAAAATGGTAAAGGACAGCGTTGGTTTTCCTTTATGCGTAATCAAGTCAGTTGTTTCCTTTGGACTGAGCGCTACGGTTCCTACATCACGCAAGTAGATAGATTCACCATAGCGACCTTTTCCAATCATGACACTGCTGAATTCAGCGAGCTGGGTGTAATTTCTCATTTTCACAAGATAAGAGGTTCCTTCTCTGTCTTGCCTACCAATTGATTGGGGCGAAAATTCTGCTTGAATGGCTTGAATGACTTGGAATGGGAATAGACCATGTTCTTTAAGTTCTAACGGATCGAGGCGGATCGTGATCTCTTCTTCAGGCAAGCCCTTCCATTGAATCTTGGCAACCTTCGGTAACTTAACAAGTTCTTCTTCCCAAACCTTAAGATCCTCTCTTAATGATGTCAACATGGTCCTATCTAGGCCCACAATATGATAAGACGCGACGGCAGAGGGTCGGATATCCGTATTAATCTCTGGACTCCTGACTTGATCAGGAAATTGAAGGGCAACATTGGAAACTTTCTGCCTTATATCCGAAAAAACGGTGTCTTTCTTAAAATCATTTTCAAACTCCAAAACAATATTTGAGAAGCCGTCAGCAGAAACGGAAGATGCTTTTTTAAGTCCATCCAATTCTAGCAACTTTTCTTCGAGTGGATTCGTAATATTTCTTTCCACTTCTTCAGGTGATGCACCCGGAAATACAGTTTTTATCGTCGCGACATTAGGCATCACTTCTGGAACGTCTCTTTTAGGAAGCTGAATAAAGGTTAACACTCCAATTAGAGTCAATAATATAATAGTAATGATTACAACTTTGGAACGTTTAAACATCCACATCAACATGTCTCAGTATCCACTCTCCCTCTAGTACCTCTTCTTTTTAACGATATCACACGCCTTTAACTTATACAATTACTATTCAAAAACTATACAATTATCCAAAGAAAAACCCCCCATTCGTTGGGGGGATTTTTCTTTCTTACTGATTAGGCTTCCGATCCATGTATTGAACAAGAACCGAAGCGAGCGTCTTTTGCTGGTCAGGATTTGCGCTTTCCCATAATTCCTTCAGAAGGCGCTCCTCATCATTTCTTGGCTCAACTTTATCAGCTAAGTAGTCGGCCATCTGATAGGCAATGTTGGAAATAGTAGCATCATTCATGCCAGCATTTTGAGCTTGGTCAATACGCTCATTTAAGAAGGATTTCCAGTCGTTGAAGTTATCTAGTACAGACATAATTTAATACCTCCTTAAATTTTTCAGGGAAGGGAGCGTATGTGTCTTTAGTATGTTCTCCGAGACGGGGTCATCTTATGCAGGAAGAGGATTCAAAAACTCAAAACCAGTGACCTTTATTAAAGCATTTATGTAATATTAGATCGCAATTCTCCCTCTCGAAGCAGGCATGGATAGCCTAAGAAAATCCCTGATTTCATCAATGGTTAAACCCATTTCCTTGGCCATTAATATTAACTCTACCCATTCCTGATCTAATCCCTGTTTCATCTTACAATTCATCTCCTCACTAAAATATAGATCACTGAATTTATAAAGCGACGTTTTCCTATGATTTTTGACCTAATTACAAGTCCTTCGGTTTATAGTGATAATGTACCATAACATTTGTTAGAATTTTGTCATAATTTGTGTTGATTTTTTACTTTTTTTGTCAAAGACAAAACAAAATGCCCTGCTCTTCTTTAACAAGAGACAGGGCACTTAAAATAAGGGCATTGTTGTCAAAATTTCACCTTCTATATTTTTAATTTTTATTCATGATGCTTCCCGAAACATTTCGTGCACTCGTAAATTGGCGACAGGGCTTTTTCTTCGAAAGTTTCTCCACATTGTTGGCATTCTTTCTTTGTACGATTCATTACAAACTTCATTTTCTGATTCCTCCTGTTTATATAATTTACTTACCTTTATTGTATTATAACAGTTGCATATAGTCAATAGGTTGTTGTATAACTGTTGTAATAAGAAAAGAGGATGATCCCTCAAGGTCAATAAAACCGCGACCTAGGGATCACCCTCTTGGAGTAGTACTAAGAGTCTCTCTGTTTAATATCTGTTCCGGTAGGAAGGTAGGCTTCCCCTTCCACTCTATACTTGTATTGATCAAGATCCAAACCATGTCCTAAAGTTCCATAAAGATGGTGATGATTGGGGTCAACTAATTCCGTCTCTTCGTAATATATCCTTGGCGTTTTCAATAATGCAATCATAGCATTCACAAGTGGCATCTGATGATAGCGCTCCGGCCACATGTTCAGGATATGCTGCTTGACCAGAGGATAATACTTCGGACTTATCCCTGGAAACAAATGATGTTCCGTATGATATGAGAAATTAAAATGAAGGAAATCTACCCATTTAGGTACGGTTACTGTCAAACTATTCGCTAAAGGATCATTAACCGTTACAAGCGGGTTAAGACGATGATTGGTTGAAATATAACTCATAACAATAAAATTTCCAATGAATAGCGGTATTAAAAAGGCAAGTAACCACTTCACCGGTCCCATAAAAAAGAGAAGGGAAATCCAAGTAGCCCAAGGAAGGATAAACTGTATCCATACTTTTGGTTTCTTATTAGAATGGAAATTTTTAAGTGAACGAAAAAACATCCTGGCTGAATGAAGAGTAAACGAAAACGATAAGGAAACAAAACTTATTGTTGCACGAACCCATAAGGGAAGTTTATATAGAACAATCAATAATGGATATTTTGCTAACTGTTCCTTACTCAACCATGCATCGGGGTCACGATGTTCATCTTGGGTATAGATGTGATGATTCATGTTATGCCAATTTCTCCATAACTGAGGCCCTGTAGTTAATGGCCAAAAGGCAATCGCTCCTAAAAAGTCCCGCAACCATGCCTTTCGGACAACAGTTCCGTGAAGAATTTCATGTCCCAATAAACCTAACCCTGCAAAGCATAAACCTACAATCACGGAGATGATTAGACTGACCCACAACGGTGGCTCAATTAGACCAATAATAAGAAAACCAGCAACGGTTATGAGAAGATAAGCCAATCCACCCCACAGCCTCGTAGGCACAGGCTTAAACGCTTCCTCTGGCAAAAGTGGAGATATTCGCGCTGCATACCAGCCGTAACTTTTCAGTTCCTTCATAAGTTGTTTTGCTCCCTTCATCTTAAGCTTAAGGGCTTATGACAATACTCTATCAGTAGTAACAAAATCTTTCAATATTTTTTATTACCAGGTTCTAATATCTGATCACATTTTCCTTCATTACATATATGATAAACTGTAACATGATGTAGATTGCAAACCAAAAAAGAAAAAAGACATAGACGTAGTGTCTTTGTCTTGAAAATGTTAAGAAAGGAGTCAACGCTCTTGAATGCAAAACTATCTGCTTCTCATCTCCTCTTAGGCGCTGCCTTTATTATCGGTTCTTACTTTATATCTAATTCTATTGCGTTAATCTCTCAGCGGGAGTATGTACGCTTAGATCAAGTAAGTAATTCCATATCCAACCTTGCTTATGAAGTAGGCCAATTAAACCCAAGAAACCAAGAACACCATGAACCTTATTTACCCATTGACCCAGGGGTATTAACTTACGGTCAAACCATGAGGTATCTTGGCGTATCAGGAAAAGAGCTGGATCATTTTATCAACCAAACAAACATCCCCTATATTAAACTAGACAATAAGTTTTTATTTCCTAAGGAAGCCTTAGATCAATGGTTGCTTAACCTAGGTCAAAAAACGTATTCAATTAATTAGCTTTGACGTTCCCTTAACCGATAGGAGTTTGACCGATAACTCGTACTTGAATTTTTTGTCTGCCATTTTGTAATGCATCACTTCGGTTCCAACAAAAGATATCAATTTTTCTTCCTTTGACCGATCCACCTGTATCAGCAGCAACTTTACGTTCAATACGGCCATCACGATACTTAACCTCGATAACGCTGCCTAATGGAATAACAGATGGATCAACAGCTATGACCTGTTCAGAAACTTTAAGACCACTAGCCGTTGTTAAGCCATCTCCTACCCCTCCTGATGGGGTGTACCAAGTGGCGGTAAAATCCATCCATGGTCCATCTTTCGCCGAGCGAGACATTAATTTAATTGGATCTATAGTTTTTGCTGTATTCGCTCGGCTTGCTAAAAATTTACCTGCTTTTTAACCTCTTGTATGGAAGATTTCTGTACACTTAACTCTTTTTCTAATTCATTAATTTTTGCAAGTTGCCCTGTTATTTCCTGTTTATAGTTCTCAAGTTGTCTCTGATTTTTTACTAGTTCCGATGAAAGCTGGGTGATTCGCTGATCTTTTTCCTGAAATTCTTTCTGCAAGGCGTCGATACGGAGTTTCTGCTCTTGATGCATATAGTACGACAGTGATCCGACCCCTACTAAAAGTACAACCACACTGATCACAGCTAACCAAACGACACGTTTTTCCATCGTTCCCCTCCAGATGTTCCCATGAGATTGTTATTTAGGAAAAGCTACTACAGATTTTACCAACTTGTCTTAGAAAAGAGTGTCGATTGGAGGGGGCGCTTTTCCACTACTTTTGTAAAATTTCGTTAATTTTTAAAAAATAAATCGATTTGTCTAGTTGATTCTTGTCGAGTACAGTCCACAGGATGGGCATAATAAAGCTCGAGGAGGGATGACATGCAAAATATGAACTGGATCTTATCCGTGACTAGTGAGGAATCGCAGGATTGGGTGGATATGGCAAAAACATGGCACCCTAGTGTAGCTTTACAACTTAAAGATGGTTTGGAATCAATGGGGCTTACATGCCGGATCCTTCATCAGGTCGGAAATGTACGTTTAAAAGAAGACTTAACATGGGATAAAGCTCTGGAATTAGGACAGTTTATGGAAGGTATTGGAGAATACGAAAATGATGTATACGAGCGCCTAGAGTAAAAAAAGAAGCTCTCTCGCTAAGTAGGTTTTAGCAGAGAGCATTCTTCTACAACTTCAACGGAGTTATGCTACGTCATAGCCCTGATCTTCAATGGCTTCTTTAATTGTCTCAAGAGAAACCTTCGATTCGTCATACTGTACTTCAACAGATTTTGCACTTAAATCTACTTTTCCTTGTGCACCGAGCTCTTTTAAAGCTCCTTCAACAGCTGTTACACAATGACCGCAAGACATACCTTCCACTTTTAATGTTACATTTGTCATTTGAATCTCTCCTTATTTCATTAGTTTAGTCATGGTCTTTAATAATTCATCAATAACTTCATGATCTCCGTCTTGAATCCTTTCAATCACACAGCTTTTCATATGACCCTCCAACAACAACTTTCCAACACCATTAAGTGCTGATTGGATTGCCGCAATTTGATTGAGCACATCGTCACAATAAGCGTCCTTTTCAATCATGCCCTTAATTCCGCGGATCTGACCTTCAATTCGGTTAAGTCGAGTGGTAAGGTTCGCTTTCACTTTGTCTGAATGATGACTTTTCCTCTCCCCATCAACTGAGCAACAGTTTTCAGTATCTTCCAAGTTAGATCCTAGGTTTTCTGGTGTCTGTTCCATAAAATCGACCTCCTCTTTGTATTATTATTTTACTATACCCCTCTATAGTATTCAAGTGAAACGTAACATTTTTCTCGATCCAGCTCTAGCATCTTTACAATTATAACCTTTTGTTTATACTAATACCTATCCAATCCTGTAGGAGGAAACTATGAGTGATAAAGCAGAACAAAAAAGAAGAGAAAAGTTAAAAAAATCAAAAAAACAACGTGAAAGCATTAAAAAAGCAGCCAAAAGAGGAAAAATTGTAAGCAAACTTAGTAAAAGCAAGCTTGTTATTCCACTTAAGGATGGAAAGCCGATTCTTCGTAATAAACCCATACCAAAGAAAAATACTGCAGACAGCAATGAAGGATAGTTAACACATAAGAGTAAAAGGCGAGAGCTCACTCCTCTCGCCTAACTAATTTTGCTATTTGCTAAACCTTCTTGTCCGATAGGGAGAATAATCTCAACCTTTGTTCCTTCTTCAACTTTACTGAAGAAAGTCATTTTCCCCTTATGAGCTCCAACAATTTTCTGACAGACCATAATTCCTAAACCCGTTCCTTTTTCCTTCAAGGAATAAAATGGCTCCCCTAAACGATGCAATCGATCTTCGGGTATCCCTTCCCCTTGGTCTTCTACAATAATACTTACCTGTTGGTCCCCTTCTCTAGAAATTCTTATCGTGAGCGTACCCCCTCTCGGCATGGCTTCAATGGCATTTTTCCCTATATTTATCAATACTTGTTTAATTTGGTTTGCCTCACAGAGTACTATTGGGACGCCATACCCTTTATGTATCTCAATTTGAACATTGCTAAGGATGGCCTGCGTATTTAGAATCATGACGACCTGCTCAATTAAATACTCTAAATTGGTCTCACGAAATTGGGTAGCTTGTGGCTTGGCCAGGACTAAGAACTCGTTCGTAATCTGCTCAATTCGTTCTAATTCCGAATGCATGAGTTCTAAATATTGGGCCTTCACATCCTCACTGTTTTTCATCATTTGTACGAATCCCTTAAGAGTTGTTAATGGATTCCGGATTTCGTGAGCAACACCTGAGGCTAATTGCCCTACCACAGATAGCTTCTCTGATTGTATCATCCATTCTTCTTCCTGTTTTCTTCTTGTAATGTCACGGCTGATGCTAATAACACTTTGTAATTCCCCAGTCTTAGACAAAACAGGCATCATTCTGGTCTCCAAAAAAATCCAATGACCGTCTTTATGACGTATTCGGCTAGATATTTCGGTTGGTACTGGGGTAACAAACATATTATAAAACGCATGACTGACAAATCTCCGGTCATCTGGATGATAAAGATCTAGACTTATAAGTTGTTTGAATTGCTCCATATTATAGCCCAATACCTGTTGATGGGACGGTGAAACATACGCCAATTTTTGATTGAAAGTAAAGATTGCAATTAGATCTGATGTATGTTCAACAATGGCCCTATATTTTGCTTCACTCTGCTGTATGGCTCTTTCCATTACTTTTCTCTCTGTTATATCCCGGGAAATACCTGATACAGCAATTACATTCCCACCAGCATCTCTGATCGGTGAAATCGATATAGATACCTCTATCATTTTTCCACTTTTCGTAAGAACCAAGAGCTGCTTGTCCCCAATCTTGCTGCCTTCAATAATTTGTTCTCGAATAACACGTTCTAGCTCTTCTAATTGACCCGGCATACAAGGTATCTTTTTGCCTATTAGTTCGTCAATCGACCAACCATATATCTTCTCAAAGGCGGGATTGGCCTGGATCACACGACTTTGCAAGTCGAAAATGACAATCGCATCAGCACTATTAGTAATGAGAGACTCTAATCTTTCCTTTATTGTCACTCGTTCCTCTTCTTCCAATTTTTGCGCTGTAATATCCATACAAGAACCTATTACTTCAAAGACTTCACTCTGGTGATAGATAGGTCTTAATAATACCAAAAGAACATGGTTCGTAAGACGATATTCATAAGTCACTTCATTTCCTTCCCATGCTTTATGAAAATGATCATGTAAACCAAAATCAGATTGAAAAGAAAGTTCATCTATATATTTGCCAACGAAGTCGTCCGGTTTGCGGTCAAGCTTATAAACTAATTGTCCGTCAAACATAGTATAGCGAAACCGTACACCTTCTTTTTTAAATTTAAATATTGCTCCCTGTTGCTCCTTTACTACTTGTTGTAGTTCCTTTTGCGATTCTTTAATAAGTTCAACCCATCGAGCTGATTCCAGCAGATACTCAGTCAAACTATAAGCTGTAAGACCACCTACCCAAAGTGCAAAAGCGTAGCTCATTACTATAGAGTTATAGTTTGCAATGGTAGAACTATAGGAATTAAACATGACAAAATTCACTATAAAAATCCCTGAGATCATCATAGATACTTTCGTCCAGCGATTCCAGTTCCTGTCCCCAACCCAACTGCACCATATGGCCACGACTAGTAAACTGGAAGCAGTTATCCAGCTAGACCAAGCCCAACCAAATAATATAAATCGGTATATGCTCATAACAATCGCGGTTGTTATTCCTGTGAGCCAACCGCCAAACAATCCCGCAAACAATACGATAAGATGTCGAAGATCGACTACTAGATCAGGACTGATTCGTGTATGGAAACTCATCATCACAATACCAATAAATCCATAAATGAGACCGACTTGTATACGCTGCAGGGACGTAGTTCTTCTTAAATCAATCTTGAGCTGAAACCATTGATGAGTTATAAATAAAGCGCTTAAAAAAACTGTTAGATTCAAAAATAAGTCCTTTAGCATCTTTTGTAAGTCCCCCCTCTCCAAACCAAGCCCCCATCCATTATGTTGAGATTATTCTCCCTTTTGTAAACGTTTTCCTGCTAGGAATCAACATTTTTTTACAATAAAGTCAACATTAAAAAAATAGCATCTAAATAGTAACTCTTAAGATGCTAACAGGTTCATTTATGCTTGTATCTTTTGCTGTTCTTGCATGGTATCTAAGTCTGACACTTGGGAACTCTTCTGAATAAGAAAGATCGAGGCTAAAATCAACATAATTCCCGCTGTTTGCCAACTATGCAAAACCTCTCCAAACACAAATATTCCTACAAGAGCTGCAACAATTGGTTCTACCGTAGCTGTAATAGATGCCTTGCTAGATTCAACCAAGGATAAGCCAAAGGTGTAGAGAAGATATGCCAATACTGTAGGAAAAAATCCCAAGCCTAATCCATACCACAACACTTCCCAATTCAAAAGCAGGTTTAAGGAATTCCATAGTTGACTTGCGGGAAGCATGACGGCGCTAGCAAAGACAAACGTATAAGTGGTAATGGTCAAGGATTGATAAGTCCCTAATGCAAATTTTCCAAAGATGCTATATAAGGCATATCCAAGTCCAGATCCTAATCCAACAAGAATACCATAAGTGGAAACTTTATGTCCTCCTCCGGGAATCAATCCTACTACCAACGCACAACCCACTAGAGTAAGCCCTAACGATAGCAACTTGCGACTCGTTAGACTTTCTTGAAAGAAGAAACGTGAGAGTAATACAACAAAAGCAGGGCCTGTGTAAAGCAAAATCGCTGCAACAGATAGAGAAGTCTCCTCAATTGCGGTAAAGTAGCACCAATTAAAAAAGACAACACTAATAATTCCTGTTCCTATGAAATACTTTGAATCCTTCGCTTTTATCTTTAATAACGCCGAATTTTTCCAAACCGTGTAGACCACTAGAATTACAGCAGCTGTGATCACTCGAATCGCTACAATTTGGAAAGGGGTAAACCCCAAACTAGAGAGTTTCTGTACAAAAATACCTATGAGTCCCCATAACGCTGCACCAGCTAAGATAAATATATACGCGTACGCTTGCATCTTTTACCCCCTTACTATTTTCATTTTATAGCATATTAAATGGCGAATAAACATTAAAGTAAGATATAGTTACAAAAATTTAAAAATATTCAAAGAAAGTTGTTGAATATTGTCGAGCTATGGATTATTATTTAAATATACAGAAAAGTTAAAATCGATAGGGAGTTGAGAGCATGAACACGAAGAAAATTCCTTGCAAGAGCTGCGGAATAACATTAAGTGAATATGAGAAGATGGAGTATGCCGGAGAATGCATAGATTGTCATCGGGAGAAAGAACCACGTAAGACCTCTGTCCAAGTTCCTTTATTAAAACGATTAAGAAATCGAAAATATATGCTATCAAACGAATTACGTTAGCCTATACTTCAAACTATACTAATCCCCACTCTTCAATTATGTGCGTGTTTTACTAACTGTAAAAAAATAGAAGGGCATTTTAAGCCCTTCTATTTTTTAATGAACAAGTGAATATCCTCTTTTTTTACTTCAATATCTGGAGCTTCCGATCCGTCGTCAGCAATGACTCGCTTCCCATATAGGAAGTGACGATTCCACCAACCTTTCTCCTGATTAGCCTTCATTTTAGAATCGGTTACCCCAATCCCTTTCTTATATGTATGGATAAATATAATCTCACCATTTTTTTTGATTTCTTTAACAATCCCAACATGCCCATTTCTTTGATAATCATCTAAATTGTATTTCTTAGCTGTCCCTGCGGTCGAGAAGAAAACCAAGTCCCCTTTACGAAGTTCTTCTCTTCTTAGAACTTTGTCCCCATCATAGAGAAACTGAGGGCGTGAGGCTCGTTTCAGTTTAATCCCATTCTTCCAGAATACATATTGAGTAAGCGAAGAACAATCAAATACATCCGTTCTCCCTGCTTTAGCACCATAGAGATAATCAATACCATAATAAGTTTCTGCTAAGCTAATTACATCTTCAGCTTTTTTCTTCCAGCCCATGTCACTCGGTTTGGCTGTAGATAACGGCTCTTCTGGAATATCTTCGGTTAGGGGTTCGTCGACCGGTGAGGTTGGCTCATGGATTAATTCTTCTGTCATTACAGTAGCCACTCTCAACTCTTCATTCCAATGCACTTCCGCATCAAAGGCATCCGCGACATATCTTAATGGGACGAACGTACGAGAATCTACAATTACAGACTCATATTGACCGATACGAAAGATTAGGTCTTGACTATCATTTCGCAGTCTAATATTTTGATTTTGATCATTCCAAGTAACTGCATACCCCAGATGTTCTGATATAAACCGAACAGGGACTAGCGTTCGATTTGAACGATTAATAAACGGTCTAGCATCTGGGAATTCAATCAGTTGTCCATTAACATTTACTTGAACATTGGACTGTAGTCTAGTAGTTCCGTGGGCAACACTCTCTGTAGTAAGTAAAGCCGATATCAATAAAACTATGAACAATAGTTTTTGGTGTAGCATTCTGCAATCCTACCTTTCATTCGTTTTTCCTAGTATATCCTGTACTAGTATCTTCGAAGGAAAATTGGTAGGTACGACCGTGAACTTCTATTTTTATTGCGCCATACGACGCTTTAACTCCTCTGCAATTAAAGAAATCACAGCCTCGTTCAAGTTGCCGCCATTTTCTGTTACCACCTGCTGAATCACTTCTTGTACAACTTGGTCTCCTAACTGACTAGCGGCTTCCTGAACTTGAGGGTCTTGCATGACTTGTTGTAGGAACCTTGCTGCAACAGATGCACTAACTTTCGCTGTGCTCACCAACGCTTGCTGTAGCTCTTCATCTTCCATGACCTTCTGAGCTACGTCACCAGCCAATTTACCTAGCTGTTTTCCCGCCTCCTTCACTACTTCAACTTCCTTATCCGAAATTATTTCTTGTCCTTGATAAGAACAACCACTAAGAGCAAAGCAGAATACCAAGGTTGATAATATGACTGTATTTAGAACCTTTTTCATCGCTTATGTCACCATTCCTTTATCTGTGTTTATCATAGAGAGTGCCCATACTGTAATACGTAGCTCATCCAATTAATGTTACATAATTGCCCCCAAAAATTGGCCTGCCAACAAAGTCTTTTTTACCCAATTAAACATAGATTGACACCCTTTATTTTATTATGATAATATTTTATTTTTGATAATTTCTCAAATTTATGATATACTTAATGAGTTGACTCTATGAGGGGGTGTATCGGTTGTTTCAGATCGGTGATAAGGTTGTTTATCCTATGCATGGAGCAGGCGTGATTGAAGCTATCGAGGAAAAGGAAATCCTTGGTGAAAGACAGCTTTACTATGTTCTTAGCATGCCTTTGAAGAATATGCAGGTCATGATTCCTAAGGCGAAGACAGCTGATCTCGGATTACGCCAGGTAGTAAACTCCGACATATTGGAGAATGTGCTTAAGAAGATAAATCACGGGGATTTAGAACCAGTTTCTAATCCTATGCAGAGACACCGAATTAACATGACCAAGATGAAGAGCGGCGATATCTATGAAGGAGCGGAAGTGATCCGCGACTTAATGTTTCTTGAGAAGAGCAAGAAGCTTGCAACTGGAGACAAGGTCATGCTCGATAACGCCCGTCAGATTCTAATCAGTGAAGTAGTACTTGTGAAAGGAATCGCCGAGGAACAGGCTGAGCTTCTTCTTAATCAAGTCATTAATGCTTAATGCCATTTTACTAACTCTTTATAGAGTTCTAAGGACTTCACTCAAGCTGGAGTCTTTTTTCTTTTACCTTAATCGTAGAGACAGTAAAGGAAGAGTTCAGGCACCTCTTCACTCTCCCGTATGGCGTAACTATTGGTCTATATAATCTGGCTGATGTTTACCTGGTACCTCATTCGTTAAGTCATACACTTTCTTGTAGACTTGTTCTGCTTCTTTGTTTTCTCTTGCCACTTCTTCATCTGCTAACAAGTTGTACACTTTGGTATTCTGATTATTCTCCACCTTTATTCACCTCCATGTCCATAATGTGTTCAGATAGTCTACTCCTTATGTAATTTCCAGGTGTATTTTCAACGGTTCCATGTATTATAATACTGTTATTCTTATAATAAAGGGGATTACTTCATGTCTGAAAATAATGTTAACCAAGACAAAGAAATACAGGAACCTGTAAGAAATAAGATAAGCTTACAAGAAGCTATTCGACAAAAGATGGCCAACAAAAAACAGGCTCAGTCCAATAGCAAAAATGCTGCTAATTTTTCACAATCAAACCAGAAGATGAAAAGCCAGCAAACAAAGAAGGCAAATAACCAACGCAGACGCACGGGTGTTTAAACAATCTTACGGAAGTATAAAAGGCGATAGTCGGGACTATCGCCTTTTATATTTTATATTATGGTACGATCGTAACTGGACAAGGCGCCTCATGGAGAACACCGTAACTTACACTTCCAATCACTGTTCCAATTACTGGCCCCTTCCCCCGAGATCCCATTACAATACAACGCACATCGTTTTCTTGTACTTCATTGCAGATTTCAATCTTTGGTACTCCAATTTTTAACTTCTTGATAAAGTTTAATCCGGATTCTTCTACTAGACGAACGGCTTGCTCTAGTGCTTCATCTGCTAATTGATTTCGATATTCGGCAATATCTTCTTTGCTGAAGAAGCGACGAGTGTTCATAGTCTCGAAACTTGGCTGAACGTTTAAGATCATTAATTCATCTCCGTAAGCCTTAGCCATATCTATTGCATAATTTAAAGCCTTTAACGAATGTTCAGAACCGTCTACAGGTATTAGGATATACATAAATGCTCCCCCTCTCTTTTATATTTACAGATTACTAAACAATAAGAAATAAAGCAGTGAATTTTTTCACTCATAGATGAAAAATCGTTATAATTGTGTCAAAATAATGAATTACAAAAAAGTAAAACTGTTGTAACATACCTGTAATATTTATACCGTATGATTAAATTATCAAGTAACCCCCTTAATAAATATCACTAAAGACTTGGCTTTCAGAGCAAGTCTTCTTTCTTTTTCTAGAATAAATGGATGTCCGTTTAATCCTAGATTAGCAAGATAACGGAGGGTATCCAAAAATGGACACCCTCCGTAAATTATTCCCCTGACACCTGATTCACTAGCTGAACGACATCATCTCGACTAAGTTTTGATTGGCCTGACTCGATAGCATCCAAGGTCCCTTGTGCAAGAACGAGAGGAATCTTGCAAAATAAAAGGATTGGACCGGGTCTAAGACTTTCTGTATAGACGTGAGCCAATTGCAATTGGCCTCTAGCATATGTTAACATATCACTTAATTCCCAATTGTCAGGGAAGAAATTCACTCCACGAGTCTGATCTTCCACCCTATTCCGAATAATATTGACAGCCTGCAATCCTCGGCCGAAGGCAACAGCAAGTTCCCTATCTGTTTTAGTTTGATCGTGCCACATCCATATATCAGAGAGCAATTCTCCAACTAAACCTGCAACATAATACGTATAGTCATCTAAATCTTCTCTCGTATGAATAATCCACTCTTTCGCTACCCAATCGGCCATCCCGTTAGACATTTTCGCCGTTGAGTCATAGATGGTCTGAGCGATCGACTCCGGAGCTAACCTAGCCCAGTCGCCTAGACGTAATGTAACTTCGGGTAGGACTGATTCAAAGGGATGGAAAAGATCAGTGAAATCCTTATCACTAAACGGTTTTTGCAGAACTTTTGACGTTTCTTTTAATAATTTCACTTTAGTATCGGATGGAAGTTGGGGGTGGTCTTCGATTTCATCAATTGCTCTCATACAGAGATAAGCTGACGCCACAGCCTCTTGAAGACCTGGTGATAATCGGCTTATTGGAATGTAAAAAGTACGGCTTGTGGCTAATAGCATCTCCATAGCCTCTTTTTGTAACTTCGAAGTTTCACTCATTTTGTATACCCCCTCAACGTATCTACAGCTACAAGGTTTACCACTGATACGAGTTACCCAATTTATTTCCTTGGATTATAGCATAAAATAGCGCTGAAACAAACAATGCGATCTCCATTACTTTAAAGAAGACCGCATAAAAGACAAGCTATGATTTTTTTGAATCTGCTTACGGAGTAAGGGTCCGCCTAAGCACCCATTGGAGAATTTATACTTTAGTTATAGGTCCACCAATATTCTCTTCGATAAAAATTGACCAATTAACGCACCAATGGCCATGCCAATTAAACCATTAAAGATAGGTCCGAACCCAAATTGATAGCCATAAATCGCGCCGATGGTCCCACCCATAGCTGCAAGAATAAATGGGACAAGGGCTTTCTTCGGGTACTCCTTATGATCTTGAAGGGTAGCTTGATGGAAGGCTTCACCTGCCGCAAAAATATAAATACACGGATAAAATAATAGCCAATTCCAATCTACTGATTGACTCGCGGGTGCAAACTGCCCGTGAAAGCTATATAGAATAGCTCGGTTAATCCCGCCTTGCAAATTTATTAAAAACTCTAATCCTATAAGTGTAAACCCTTTAATGACCTGACGATTGTAAATCTGACCAAATCCCGGAAAGGTCAGTGACCATAAAAGGGCGATCTGGGCTCGGGATATTCTCACCCTCATCTATCCTTTCCCTATGTCTTACCTTTATTGTTTACAAAAGTGGAAAAAAACGACAAGCAATTACAAGAAACCTTCCGACAAGATTCGATATTTCACTTTGCCTATTTTTTTCAAGCTTTAAATATGAGATAATAACGAAGTGTCCATTTAATAACTTCACACATAAAATGACTTTGTTGATGTACATCCTAATTGTAAGCTTAATTAATGAGGTGATTTAATCCGTGGGTTCACACACCTATTCGAGACGAGAAGAAATTGCAAATGCCATCACACACGGGGTTGGAGTCCTTTTTAGCATCGCAGCATTAGTTCTGCTTATTGTTTATTCCGCTAAGGAAGGAACTACTGCACATGTTGTTAGCTTTAGCATCTATGGAGCCAGTATGCTCCTTCTGTATTTAAGCTCTACCCTCCTACATAGTCTGCAGGAAGGGAAAGCGAAAGACATTCTAGAAATCATGGACCACGCTTCCATCTATGTGTTTATTGCAGGAAGTTACACTCCAATACTTCTAGTTGTTGTTAAAGGAACACTAGGCATTACTCTACTGAGTGTCGTATGGAGCATCGCCTTGTTTGGGATTATTTTCAAAGTGTTTTTTACTAAACGTTTCTTGTTTCTTTCTACTGTCATTTACCTGATGATGGGTTGGATGATTGTCTTTGCCTTTGAACCCGTCGTTGCAAGCTTGGCCACTAACGGCCTTATCATGCTAGTCGCTGGCGGCCTTCTATATACCTTAGGGACGATTTTTTACATGTGGCGTCTCTTCCCCTATCACCATGCCGTTTGGCATCTATTTGTAGTAGGCGGAAGCGTATTTCACTTTTTCACCATTTTCTTCTATGTTTTGCCTATACACTAAGGAGACCAGACAACCTGGTCTCCTTTGTTTTGTATTACTTCCCCCTTAAGCGCTTAGGTACAACACCTTCGCTATCCACAATAAAATCATAATATTGAGAAGCTAAAAAAAGGACACTAAGAGGACTTGATAAATGATTGGTTTCCGTGAACGGACCCTCCGGAAATCCAACTGGCTCTCCTTCCATACGCATCGCCTTATACTTAATAAGATCAACTAAAAAATGATCACCTGTTATCGTACCATCGTCATGCCAAGTCATTTGGGCCATCCTTCCACCAGCCATCCCTCGTATTGTGAACATAGCTATCCCTCCATTTCTCTACAACATACGGATCACTTCTTTTGTTGCAAATAAAAGATTTTATGTTGAAAAACTTATGGTTAAACTAGTAAAATAGAAGCACAGTATAGACTATTAATATAGGAAAATAGGAACACTCCGTTACATTTCGATGCGTTTACATAAGAAGGGAAGATTGCCAGATGGATATTGCTCATTTCCCTAAACTACAATGGAAAAAGCTTCTCCTACTCATTTCCTTGGGGTTGGTAGGTAATATTTTTGGTGTTTCCCTGTTCTTTGGGGTTGGTATCGTTTTCGGGTCTATTGCTAGTCTGATCATTTTACGTATTTACGGACCAATCTGTGGTGTTGTTTCTGCTCTCATTATCCACTCTTATGCGCTAATACTTTGGGAACATCCTTACGCTTACATCATCTTTATAAGTGAAACTCTTTTTCTTAGCTTTTTCCTAAGAAAGAATAGAATGAATAGGAACCTATTGTTCTGGGATGGATTGTTTTGGTTTAGTATTGGGATTCCTCTTACCTGGATCTTTTACCATTATGTAATTGGAATGGGTACAACATTTAGTCTTGTAATCGTCCTGAAACATTGCGTTAACGGACTTTTTAATGCTCTTGTTGCCGGGTTACTCCTTGAATTCAGCCCAATTAAGAAGTGGTTCTCGTTTGGACAAGCCTCTCATTCCTTACAGAGGAATATCTTCTATCTTCTAGTTTCTTTTATACTATTTCCTACTTTATTCTTTATTTTATATGAAGGGTATAAGGAAGTACAACGCGTAAGACAAGAAATGGCAATTTCACTCATTGATATCACACAAAATATTCAAGAAGAATTAAACAATTGGTACTATCAGCATCTTACGCCTTTGCGGAAGCTAGCAGTACAGCAGACATACAACCCGGTACCTTTAGAACAGCTCAATCAAAATTTAGAACTCTTAACCCAGTCATTTCCACAATTCACTATGATGTATATTGCCGAACCTAATGGTACAGCCTATGCTTTTTATCCGCTTACGAACGAACAGGGAGAATCTTTAATTGGATTAAATTATAGTGATAGAGATTATTACCGCGTACTGAAGAACACTCTCGAACCGGTTGTATCTGATGTTATCATTGCAAAAGGTAAACCCTATCCTATTGTTGCATTGGGGATGCCTATTATCCAAGACCATCACTTCCATGGCTTTATTGGAGCTGCCCTTTCACTTGATTCTGTTCGTAATCTCATCTTAGATAAGCTTGATAAACCAGGCTATACTGTAACCATTATGGACTCTAAAAATCAAGTAATTACAACCAATGAACCTAGAAAGAGAACGATGGATATGTACGGCTCTTTACCTCATTCTACCGTAGATGAGCTGAAGCAGCACTCCCTGACGTCTAATCGTTCTATTCAAATTTGGCAACCATCAGATCCGTCCATTCCACCAATGCTGAAGTGGGAAAAGTCCTACTACTGGAAGCATACGCACCTAGGAAGTTCACTTCCCTGGTCTATCATTGTAAAAGGGTCAGTTGCTCCCTATCAACTTCAAGTATACAACTTGTATATCAAGATCCTAACTATATGCTTGTTTATCTTAATTTTAACACAACCATTATCTCTTCTGCTCAGCCGTTGGATTGTATCGCCAATAGAACGATTATCTAGAATTACAAGTAATCTCTCTGTGGATGCGATAACTCATAAACAGCAAGAAGAAGCATGGCCGAGAACTTCTATTCGTGAGATTCAAATCCTTATTCAAAACTTTCAACTGATGTCTGAGAAATTGAAAGATATGTTTTATAAAATTCAGCAATCAAATGAACACCTAGAATACCTGGCTCACCATGACGAACTCACAGGCCTTTCTAATCGATATCATTTTAAAGAAAAATTCCAACTTCTTGTGGATTCCAAAAAGGAAAACACCCTTATAGCTATACTTTTTATTGATCTAGACCGGTTTAAATTCATTAACGATTCCATCGGGCATGACATTGGTGATCTATTACTTCAACAAATGGCAAAACGTATGGTGTGGCAATGTGGAGAAAAGGATGTCATCGCGCGGTACGGCGGAGATGAGTTTCTCATTATGCTTCCAGAGGTCATACATATGGAAGAAGTAGAATCAGTTGCCCAGAGTATCCTTGATCAAATACAAAAGCCATTCCATCTAGAAGGCCATGAATTTGTCGTGACTGGAAGTATGGGCATCAGTATATATCCTTATGATGGCCAAGATATTAAAACATTAATTAAGCATGCGGACACCGCCATGTACGCGGCAAAGGATTCAGGTAAAAATCAATACCAATTCTTTAGTTCCAATATGAATGAATCTATCCTTTATAAAATGGAGCTAGAAAAGGAACTCCGAAAAGCGATTGAAGAGAATCAATTTGAGCTTCTCTATCAACCGCAATTTTATATTCATAACGGCAAGATCTCCGGAGTAGAGGCACTTCTAAGATGGAATCATCCTAACATGGGTGTGATTTCTCCAGCGGACTTTATCCCTCTGGCCGAAGAGACCGGACTTATCATTCCTATTGGAGAATGGGTGATGAGAGAGGCCTGCAGGCAACGAAAAAAGTGGCAGACGGACTTGCGAATAGCTGTGAATGTTTCTATGAAGCAGTTTTTACACGAGGATTTCATTCACAACCTTCGTAATATCCTCCGAGAAACGGGAATGGATCCAGAGGAACTTAAACTGGAGATAACGGAAAGCATTGCAATGAAACATCCTGATTATGTAATCGAAAAACTAAAGGAACTAAAACGGGTTGGCGTGCAATTAGCTCTTGATGATTTTGGTACTGGTTATTCATCACTGAATTATTTAAAGGAATTCCCAGTGGATTATCTCAAGATTGATAGAACTTTCATTCGGGACATCGAAACAAGCTCGGCTCAATCTTCTATTATTCGTTCTATTATCCACGTTGCACATAATCTTAACCTATCTATAATTGCGGAAGGTGTCGAAACACCTCAACAGCTAGAATTCCTTAAGGATAACCTTTGTAATGAAGCTCAAGGCTTTCTCTTTGCTAAACCACTAAAGGCTTCAGAAATTGAGAATAGACTTTTTTTATCCGAGCAACGAGTATGAAAAGAAACAGAGAGCTGATTTAAGCTCCCTGTTTCTTTTGTAAGGAATTAAGATCCAATAAGCGGAGATAACTCCCCTACAAAGTATACATTCAAGTAATGTAATGCCCTTGTACATGCTGTATACAATAATTTCCTTTCACTATCATGCTCATACACGGTTCTGCTTGCATTGAACACGATTACACCATCAAACTCCAGCCCCTTAGCTAAGTAGGCCGGAACCACTACGACGCCACTTAAGAAAGAACGACTCTTCTTGGTAAAAAGATGCACTTCTTGGTCCAGCAACGTCAGCAGCATTCTATAGACTTCAGCACTCTCTTGATCTGTTTTGCATATAACGGCAACTGATTCCGCTCCCTTCCGGAGCATCAGGCGAACTCCCTCCGCTACAGTAGGAGCTAATTGCTCAACTTGTTTAACAGCTATAATTTGCGGAGATTCGCCATGACGCCCTATAGGCTGTATCGGTTCCGGTTTTCTCAGTATTCGCTTGGAGAACTCTATAATTTCATCCGTCGAGCGATAACTTTTTGTTAAACGCATGACCTTTACATCCTCTTCGCCAAACAATTGACCAATTCGGTTATAACTCTGGACATTTGCGTAGTAAATCCCTTGATTTAGATCACCGAGTAATGTAAATTTAGCCCGAGGAAATAATCGACGGATGTATTCTAACTGAAAAGGAGAGTAGTCTTGAGCCTCATCAATAATAACCTGCTTAATTCGATTAAGTGTATGGAATCCCTTAAACGCAGTTTGAAAATAAACCATCGGTGTAGCATCCTCATAAGGTATCTTCCGGTTATTTAATTGATTGATGGTCTTCTTTGCCAGTTCAAAGAAATTATCTGAACTACCCTCAAAACGCTTCATCCATTGCTCATCCGTCAGTAGTTGTTTATACATCCCAATCACATCGACGAAGGCAAGCGTCTTCGCCTTTTCACGAAGCGGCGCCAATGCTTTTCTCGCCTTCTTATTACTTTCCTCTTTCATTTCCTTATTTGACCCTAAGTACTTAGGACTATTTAACGTTCTCTTATATACATTTCGAGCCACTCTCTGCTCAATTTTCTCCAGTTCGGACAATACCTTTCCTTTTACCTTATCAAGCCGATTGCTAATGGATTCATCATGACCGAATTCATGGTAGAATAATTCAGCGAGTTCTTCCTTACTTATTAGAACCTTTTCCTTAAAGGTAAAATCGTGGAACAACATATCCTTCCCCTTAAGATGTTCAATATACTGGTCCATAACCCCCATGAACTCTATTGAAGTTTTCCATTCAATTGATTTAACACGCATCTGGTAATCTACTAGTTGTTCGGAACCATTAAGGAGATACTCCAATTGATCATAAGCATCTTCTAAAGTCCATTCATCGTCAAACCCTCGATCAAGATGGTCTTGGAACGTCGTTTGCTGCATGTTTGCCTCTCCGAGTTCTGGCAATACATTTGAAACATAATCATTAAACAAAGAGTTTGGTGAGAAGAGAAGCATTTGGTCCGCATCTAGAGCATTCCGGTATTTATAAAGTAGGTATGCTACACGTTGCAGGGCAACTGAAGTCTTGCCACTTCCTGCTGAACCTTGTACAATCAGTACACGATGCTGATCATCTCGTATAATTTGATTTTGTTCCTGCTGAATAGTCATAACAATACTGCCCATTTTATCGTGAGCATTTTTGGCAAGCATAACCTGGAGCATTTCATCTCCTATGTTAATACCCGTGTCAAACATATCTTCTAGTTGACTATTCTTGATGATATATTGCCTTTTTAAGGCCATCTCTCCCTCAATTTCACCTTCAGGAGTTTTATACTTAGCTGGCCCTGGTGTATAATCATAAAACATCCCAGAGATAGGGGCACGCCAATCATAAACAAGCAATTCATTCGTATCTTCATCTACAACTGAACCGATTCCTATATAAACATGCTCCAACTTATCATGGTTCTTCTCAGAAAAATCAATTCTCGCAAAGTAAGGAGTCTTCTCTAGCTTTAGGAGCTTATGAAGTGTTAGCTCTGCGTGCCGGAAACTTCGTTCCTGCTGGGTAAGTACCGCTTGTTGCTGTGTAATGCTTGCAGCTGTCTCAGCTACATCATCGTAGTTAGAAAGATTAACCGTTATTTCATCCCAGAAGTTTCTACGTATATCTAGCACCTCAGAACCCCGATGTTCAACAATTCCTTCTAGGCGCTTCATTTCCGTTTGAATTTCTGATTTCACTCTTTTGAGCCGATTTTGTTCTTGAATCCAATCTTGTTGTTCAATAGACATGCAAGTTCCTCCCCCCATCTTTATTTATGTTCTCAATTCCTGCTTGGAATTATTAACAATATAAAATAAAAAAATGAAGCCGTCCCTTTAAGTAAAGGTCGGCTTTTCTCATGTTACCTTTTTTATTCAATAAAGTAAAATTTATGATGGTTACAAAAAAGCAACTTGACGTAACTCGCCAAATTGCTTATATATTTATATTTTCCCTTTCGAAACTACTAGGGGCATATGCTCTTTCAACATAGTTCCAAGATCCTCTAAGTCCTTTAGCACTTTTCGATAGGCAAACTTTCTGCCCTCATGCAACCCATAATAAAACGGGTCATCCTCATATCGCTTAGCTAATTCTTTTGCTTCTTCTAATCGGTCCTCTAGCATCTTTCGATAGATCTCGATTTCATTCTTCGCTGTGTTTTCCATGATTGACCCCCACTATCTCAGATTAACTATAGTAATATAATAGCGTAATCTTCAGACGAATAAAAGCGCTTTCACATAATCGTCATATACTTTTCTTTTTTATTTTCCTTGGCAACTTCCGTCGTGCGTCTAAGTAATTAACAACAACTCCATCAGATAAGTCTACGGATACTTGGCGGAAATTAAAACGAGCAACTCGATGCTCTAACCATTCGAAATCCCCTCTTAAGATGCATTGAAGAGCGGTATCTCTTTCTTTCACAGTTAGCGTCATATCTTCTTGAAATCGAATACTTCTTGCTAACGATCTCTTGGTTTTTATGACAATCCCATATTTATTAAAATACTGCAATTTCCATACAAAAGGAACATCTGCCATTTGATTCTTTAAATGGTTACATTTATGACACGATATGTCCACATTAGGCTCGTCTGAGGGATTAAATGCGATTCCCCATTTTGCTCTGAACTTAGGATCTTTCATAAGAAAACGAGGAATTAAATGTTCCTTAGTTATTTCATCAGTCCTTAATGGTCGATGTTTGCCCACGCAGATGGGTGAAACTTCTCTGTAACGGCAATACATTACTTCACCATCCTTTACATCTTTTTGGAAATTTAGACTAGTCAAACCTCGTTAGGACATTTTTATATTTACATTAAAAAGAGGGCTATTCCCTCTACAGTCTGGGAAGCCCTCTTGATGATATTATGTATGGTAGCGGCGGAGGGAATCGAACCCCCGACCTTACGGGTATGAACCGTACGCTCTAGCCAGCTGAGCTACACCGCCATGTAGAGTAAATAAGAATGATAAATTTGGCGCGCTCGGAGGGATTCGAACCCCCGGCAGACGCGGTACCGGAAACCGCCGCTCTATCCTGCTGAGCTACGAGCGCAATAATAATGGTGCACTCTCCGAGTACAGAGATTTCATTCCAACTAAGAAGTCTATTCGACGTAGTGGGAATGAGATAGATGGTGCGGGTGAAGGGAGTCGAACCCCCACGCCAAAGGCGCTAGATCCTAAGTCTAGTGCGTCTGCCAGTTCCGCCACACCCGCATCAAAAACAACTAGCGAATATGATCATACATCAAATCAATATTCTTTGTCAAGCTGATCGCTAAAAAATGATAAGCTGCTCAGCATGTCGCACGGTGGCACCTCTTTGAAGTACATTTAGCGACAAAGATAAATATATCATTTTACCTTGTCTTTGTCATTCTCTTTTTTCTGCCAGTTTTTCAACAATCTCCTACCTATCTTCAACATCCATTAGATGATAATCGTTTTTTTCAACTTCAATTTGATTATCAACTGACTTGGCCCAATCTAGAAATTCCTTACCTTTGACTACTTGCTGACCATTCTCGCTTATCATCGAAAAATTCCCTTGTTCAGCTAATTCTTGAATTGTCTTCTGACCTAATCCTGTCATACCAGAGAGAACAATAAGGGGATAGTTAGTACCCTCATCTAGTTCTTTTACCTTTATGTTATAATTCACCTTCTTCCCTCCTTACGAACGTCTTACAATTTGTGTCTTGGCACTCATCACTGTTCTCTCCTGTTACCTCTATTGCTTCCGCAATACAGATTGCTCCTTCTCCCCAATATTTGCAGGAAGCAACAGTACATGCAATCGTAGGAGATACTTTATAATCCGGATCTAACAGACCGGCTACAGAGCCTGCCCAATTCACATTGTCTGCAGAACTAACATAGCTCAGAATATTACGTGCATGAGAAAACGTCTTACACATGGTTTGCTCAATGATTTCAGACATATGGGTTTCTTCTTCGTGCATAATGTCAATGTTTCCAGCACCGCAACGGTCTCCATACAGATAGTGTGTACAAGTATCTACCACACATTTTACAGTAGGTCTCAACCCTATTCACCCCCATTTTTATGTATGAAGTTTGCCCGTTAACATTAAAAATTATGTAAGATCAGGATACTTACCAATCTAAATTGTGAGATACATCTCAAACTGAGATAATTCCGCTTGTTTAAAACCAAGATGTTTATAAAACCCCTCCAGGTTAGCGTGGTTGGGAAAGGTAACCGTTACATTGGATAATTCCATATGATTAATCACATGAGTGACTAAGGAACTAGCGATCCCTTTTCCCCTGCTTTTCGAAGACACCCATAGAAAGTGAATACGGCCCATCGGATTCGCGCTGATAACACCCTGAACATCACCTTCGTCTAGGTAGCCAAAGTGTAGTTGTCCATCAACTTTCTCTATAAATTCTATATCATTCTGCCAATTTAAATGAGTATCTATGGTGTTTAACCGAATCTGACTCAATTGTTCTAAAGCTATAGGAACAATATTTTTCACTGATGTTCCTAATACCTTTTGGTCTATATTGTGGAGTGAGAAAATTTTAAGATCATACATTTTCTGATAGCCTTGTTTTTCGTAAAACTTTATAGCCTTATCATTACCCTTAATGACTTCCAGGAAGAGTTGTTTGCACCCCTGTGCAAGTGCCTGGCTTTTATGCAATGAAAACAATTGCTCGGCAATTCCTTCTTTTCGATAAGATGGATCGATACATAAAGTTCCGCACCGCATCGTTTTTAGACCCTCATAGATTTTAATACCACCTAGTATCACACCTACTGGACGGTCCTCGTCCATGGCAATATAAGAATAAGCTCGCTCATTTCCTTCTGCCCCAAAGAAGCGCTTAATGAACTCTTCACACGTAAATTCCATCTTTACGAGGTAATCGCTAAAACCGGCTTGGAACGCCTCGTGGATCTTTCGATCCTCAACATCAATACAATTCTGATACTTTATCATCACTCAAACCTCCTCATCCCTCTTTTACATTATAAGACGAGGTATAAGTCAAGAATGTAACCAATTTCGCAATGAAATCTGGGCATGTAGACGCTACTTAAAAGGCTGTCCCTAGTAAGTCACGTTAATAACCGACTTATTTGGGATCAGCCTTTTTTCATTTTATTCAGCTACTGTGGCAGATGTCTTGGAGATGGCATGCTGTTTTCTTCTTTCATAACGACGGACAATACTCTTTGCCCATCTATCAAGTACCTCTTCTGATTCTCCAGTGAATTGAGCAATTAGTGAGGGGCTCTCATCTTCGCATGATCCATAAAAAGTAACAATACATTGCTGGCGCTGCTTACGCACCTCAATTTCTAATTGTCTCCCTCTCTTATCATTCCAGTCCAGTAGATGTTCCAGCATATCTAGATCAGCTTTTAAGTAATCTCTCATTTCATCCTACTTTCCTTTCTTCCAATCTCATCTATTTGAATTCCCCGTCAATAAAAAACCTTAGCCATATAATTCAATAATGTCGAACTATGCAAAGTATTGTCTCATTGTATAATATAATAGACAATGAATATTGGAAAGGTATGATAGGAATGACTAGCCGCGTAGAAAAAAATCGCATAAAAAAGCTAGAGAAAAAGGTTATGTTTTATCAAATTGGCAAATGGCTCTCGACTATCTACATGTACCTTTTTCTTTTCCTTCTGCTTTTATTCTTCCTCCTTCAAGCTTTGACTTCAAAACTTGACGTCTCATTACAATGGAATTACACCTTAAATTTCACTCCCACTCAATTATCTTTTTTCTTTATCACATTTTTTTTGAGTGGTCTTTTCTCGATCATGACAGAAAGTGGAATTCGTAAACATGCTATAAAGAAATAAGTTGAGCTTCGCATTACTGATTCCTTTGACAAAGGAATTTTTTATTTTTATAATATGAACTACCGATAGTTAGTTTTGGAGGATTAAAATGACGAATCAAAAGATTAGACAGGTCGCAATGGAGTTATTCGGTCGTTATGGTTATGAAGAAACATCCCTAGTTGATATCGCGAATGGTGTGGGAATTAAGAAACCATCAATATACAATCATTACGAGAGCAAGGAAGCGTTATTTCTTGCTATTTTAGACGACGTTCTAGATCTTGAAACTCAGTCTTTGCAGGAGCTGGTCGATAACCATGGTGAAGGTGATTCTTGCGAGCAAAGATTAAACCAGGTTTACCAGCACCTATGCCAGACTTTTGGAACAACAATTCATGGGCTTTTTTGGAAACGAGCCATATTCTTTCCACCAGAACCCTTTAAGAAATTAATAAAAGTAAAGTTCCTCGATTTTGAAAGAAAAATAGATCAAATCCTTCTTGCGATTTTCCAAGCAGGAATTCAAACAAATGAGATACGTAATATTGACTATTCCAAGCTACTCGCTTCATTTTACTGTTTTGTTGATGGTCTATTTGTGGAGCATCACTACTATGAAGCAGAAGTACTTAGGTTCCGGATGGAGGCTTCTTGGGAAATTTTCTGGGCTGGAATTAAGGAGGGTTAAACATGGCTTGGGGATATATTTTTTTGGCTGGTATACTTGAGATCATTTGGGCATTTGGGCTAAAATTTTCTAATGGCTTCTCCTCCCTTCTTCCAACGATTTTAACGATTGTGGCCATTGTATTAAGCTTTATTCTTTTCTCCAAATCCCTAATCTCTATTCCTATTGGTACTGCTTATGCTGTATTCACAGGGATTGGTGCCGCAGGAACGGTAATAATTGGAATGCTACTCTTTAATGAAAGTGTTCATTTCATGAGAATCTTTTTTGTTATCGTCCTATTGCTGGGTATCATTGGCTTGAAGATCACCACGAACGATGTAAGTGATGAAGAAAACCCAACGAATGTGAGGTCTTCGTAATGGAGTGGGGATATTTAGTCGTTGCAGGGATAGCTGAGGTAGCGTTTGTTACGTTTATGAAATTATCTAAAGGCTTTACTAGAACACCTTATACCCTATTAACTGTGCTAGCTGCGTCCATAAGCTTTTATCTTCTTTCGCTTTCACTCCTTTCTCTTCCTGTTGGTACAGCTTATGCCATCTGGACAGGGATCGGGGCGGCGGGTAGTGTAATCGTTGGGATGATCCTCTTCAAGGAGTCTAAAGATTGGAAGCGGTTAGTTTTCCTATCCCTAATTGCTGTCGGAGCGATCGGATTAAAACTGACTGCCGCCGCATAATTTTCAAAAAAGATCTAGCAATATTTTTAGCTATGGATTCAGGAGAATGGGATATAGAGAAAAATTAGAAAAGAAAACGTTTACAAAATAGTCTTTTTACGCTAATATAGAAGTAGGACAAATTTTGGCTCTGGCTAACAATTAACGGCCCACTACTATGAAAGAGGAGGTTACGGAAATGAGAGATCACTGTGTACGGTGCGAAGAGGAATTAGCTGTTATGGAAAGAAACAGAAGTGAGTGCTGGGAATGTCAAGATGACATGTCCGTAACTTACTCGGATGATGTTATGGAGAATGAATAAGATAAGAGTGCATAGAAACTATTCGGTTTCTTATGCACTCTTCTTTTTTGAAGCTTATATTGAACTGATAAGGACTCTTAACTCATGGATGATTTCTTCTTGATACAACAGGTTACCTTCTCCATAACGTTTTCCAATCTCACGATACACATCTTTTATCTTTTCTTCATAATCCTCTACACCATCCCGAGTTGGATGCTGTCTTTTGAATTGAACCATAGGTTCCTGAACCCTTTGTGGTCTTGGACCCCAATGCTTTAATTCATTGCCTTCAAGATCTGTGAATATGACGATGGGAATAGACCTCCCACCCATAGTTAAGTGTTGATCCATGACATCCAAGTTCTGCTCCATGACTAACACTTCAGTTGGAATTTCTGCTTTTTCCATTGCATGAAATACAATAGGTACATTTCGGACAACATCCCCACACCAATCAGCGGCTAAGATAAAACATTGAAGTTGCTGATTCTCTTTTAGACTAGCGAAGTATTCTTCATCTTCCTTCTTCCATGTAAAACTCTCATATACATCATGAAACTTTTCCTGGTTAACGGACATACTCTCAATAAAAGCTTTAGGCTTTAGACCTTTTCCTAATTTGTCTTGTAAGTTCATATGATCTCCTCCTACCATGGAATAATTGCCCAATACTATAATAGCAGAATATCCATTTTGAAATTCATTTTTTTCTGACTCCAATAGTAAAGGCCTTAAAATCATCAAAGCTCGATTTTAAGGCCTTAGTTTTTACTGCATTCTTGAACTGGATAAAGCTTGCTCTGCAAATTGGACTAACCGCTTAGTAATTTCGCCACCAACCGAACCATTAGCGCGAGAGCTTGTGTCAGGTCCTAGTTGAACTCCAAACTCTGCAGCTATTTCAACCTTCATTTGATCAATCGCCTGACTTGACTGAGGAACTAGTTTGCGGTTGCGATTAGGCATTATTCTGTCCTCTTAAATGGGAATTTTATGTAAATATAGCTTTCCACAATTCTGATGTATTATGCGTCCACTTTTCTGAACCAGCGGTAAGCAAACCATAGAAAAAGGAAAAAGATAATTGCCAATTGACTAAGGGCTAATAAAGGCTCGTGCTTATAATAGAATGCGAGTAATAAAGCACCCAACCCTTCCATAATAATAAGCCCTCGAAAAATGTTTAACCACGAATACTTCATTAGCATCCTGATTAGAAGAAACAAAGTAAGCCCGGCAAAAACAGCATTTACAACCCACACACTCTCAAAGGTAAGAGTAAACAGGAGTCGGACTAAAATGGAAATAAACTGAATCCCTCCGGTTACTAATGTCCAAAATAAGACAAAGACATCTCCGCTGTTCATTTTTCCACTTCCGACCTCTGGAAGATAAGATGAGGCTTCAAACCATATTTCATCCTTTATTTGACTGGCGACGAGCACCGCATCCCACCGACTAACCCATAGCTTCCCGCCTTCTTTATTAAACAGGGTACGTGTCTCTACTTCATTTAACTCTCCGCTATATTGAAGATTAAGCTTCTCCTCATATGGAGCAGCTGGCACCATTTTTTGACGAGATAAAAGATAGAGAGTGAGAGGGACCGTCTTTTCACTCCCAACTTCTCCTTTTCGGTTTAAAGATGAAAGGAGAATAGGATAAACCGGTTGCTCTGATCTAAAGGTAAAACGAATGGGATGAATATCGCCTTCTTCAAGTTTGTTTGTTTCATTGAGGTTCATTAATACAAAATACCAGCCCTTATCCACATAATGTTGGACATATGGATGCTCACCCCATGGGATGGCATAATCGTGTTGCTTGGCCCATTTATGTAGAGCTTTGACATCGGTAGCTTTGACGGTTGCCGTTTGGTAGATCCCTATAACGGACTGATCAACTACTTCCACACCCTGAGGCATTCCTGCCTCACTTTTTTCACCCATATTGAAGGATAGTTTAGGCAACTCCGCCTTTTCTAACCAATTTTCTTTTTTCTGTGTAAAATAATATAGGTGATCAAAGAAAGTATGATTTTGCTCTCGAATGTCTGGCGGTGAAGGAAAAGGCATAATCCAACCAAATGAATAAGGTTCTCCTTCGTTTACTAGATACTGGACTTTTACTGTCAAATCCTCTATCTGCTTACCTTGATCCCAAAACACCGCTGCCAGCATATGGTTAGCCCGGACATTGGTTCCTGATTCTGAAACTAATACCCCACAAGCTCTAACCGTATGGGGAAATAGGATGGTTATTAGAGTTATCATTATAAGTGCATAACGTTGCATGGTATTGAAAACCCTCCTTTAAAAGGATAGACGAGAGGAATTTCGAAAAGGTTTCCAAAATAAATGAAAAAACCTTAGCCTCATCTCGAAAGGCTAAGGTTTTTCGATTTACATTTGCTCCATCTCAAGGTCAAAGGATTCATTATCACTAGCAGATGCATCTAAGTCCCATTCCTCATCAACTTCATGAGTGGCTGATTGAGTATAGTCAACCATGTTTGTAAATGCTCTTCCTTTTTTCTTATACTGCTTTGCCGTCAAGTCATCTTGAATATACCATTCGTCTGATTCATACATGTGCACTACTCCTCCTTTTCTTTTATCTATGTAATAGGATGGAATAAACACACTTTTGTTATGCATTCATGTTATTTATAAAAATATAGTATGCTCTTAAGCGGAATATAATAGGTTCGTTCATCAACTTGGAATTCAAGATAATCTGACCACAGGTTTGTCAGTATCCCTGATAGTGTTTCCCTTAACGTGACCAACGTAATTTCCTTTTTATGATGTTGTCTTAAAAGAATTGCAAAGGAGCGTCCACTAAGGATTTGCTTTATCGCATCACTATGATTATCTATCTCAAAGCGTGTAGCTTGAGAAAAATATCCTGGATGATAGTAATTTCTCCATTTCATAGCCATCTTATGCCCCCTTTCATCCCTTATAGACTATGCACTAAGCGCAACGATGAGCACCGCCATACGCCCTTTTTCACCTATGCTGTTTTGAATAATTCCGCTGAGAATTCTTTATATATATCTGGCTCTAATAAACCCTTTGCTTTGCTCAGGAGCAGTTGATGATTAGGGATATCTAGCGAAAGAAATGGTTCACGCTCCTCATAATATACCCCTCTTATCGAGTTTATTTTATTATAAAGCAAGAGTTGATAGAACTCTTCCTTACCGTTGGCTAGGGCCCAGAATTTCCAGTCATTAATCTTCTCCCATATCAATCTCATCAGATTTTCTCCTTTTTGTAATAGTTTAATAGAACTAGTGGAATATTATGACAGAAAAAAGAGCGGCTCTTTCTGCCGCTCTCCTGAATGGTTAATAAGAAGTTACCTGAACATTAAAATTGTAAAGGAGCCGAATTTGCTTTCGTACCTGCTCTTCTAATTTTTCCCTATCGGTTCCTTCTTCGGGTTGAATCCGGATGGAGGCATTTGTTCCTTGCACATTAACTTCTGCATCCCGAATTCCCGATATTTGCATAACCTTTGATTTCATTGTACTTTCTATATCGTACTCTGCAGCTTGACGAGCCTGGCTTGAAATTCCTGCCCTGTTTCTCTCATCTGTAATCCTAGTGTCGATTGTAGGATTTACATTCTCTAAATACGTATTATGAGGAGTAGTGGATTTGTCCATATATTCGTTTTCTGACGTTTGTCGCTGAATCATATACTCCCCTCGGTTATCCGTAAGGGTTCTAGGCCCTTGATCATTTGCCTGAGGAGTATAGCCGCAGGCACTCGCCAGAAATGCGGTGAATATTGGAATCCAAACTGTTTTCGAGATTGATTTTGTCATTCCTTCACCTCCCTGTGCTGTTAGTATCCACTTTAGCTTGGAAGTTTAACCATACAGGGAGTTGCACTATTTTTTACTGTCCTTTGCCCCTTCTTCTTTTTTCCCCTCTGCTCCTTGTTTAATTTCTTGTCTTCCCTCTCTTTGTTGAACTTGATTAGGGGCTTCCCTATTCGTTTGCTCCTGTATCATCTTGCAAGCAGTTAGAGAAAACATTAGCGCTAAAACAATCATGATCACTTTGCCTTGCCGAATTACCATTTATTCCATTCTCTCCTTTATGCTTGTTACTCTTATTTTTAGATTTTCTCTACTTTTTTACACCACAAGCATAAATATAATTTCAAATTAGTCTAGGTTATTCTGTCCTGTGAAGGTAAAGTTATTCAAATTATTTGTTCTGCAACTTGTCTATAATGTCACAATTACTTCACAAACCAACTGTCGAACAAAGTCGAATGCATGATATAATGATATATGTTAATTACATTCCTTTATCTGAATATAATTGATATTCCTTGAACTAATCATAGATAATTCTTTAAGTAAGGAGGCAAGTTATGAACATTACCCTATCTGAAAGAACATGCAAACAATGTGGAGTGAAATTGACTGAATATGAAGCGCGTGAAAAGTCAGGGCTTTGCATGGATTGCTACAATGAAGAACATGATGTAAACCCTAAAAAAAATACTATACAGCGTGTAGCCCGGACGAAAAGTAAGCAATTTATCGCCTTACGTTAATATTGACTAGCGGTAAGCTTCTTGAACCTATTTATGGTTTACCTGTACAAACATCCAATCGCATGGATATGTATTGGAATACAATACAGTAATCCAGTGAGTAAGCTGGAGGGGAAGGGCAATATACCCTGCAATAGCCTTAACACCTCCTTTTTTCCAAAATCCAGACGGTACTGAGTGAGGTACCGTCTCTTTTTTTATGTACATACTGTAACTTACAATAGAAGGCTGCTCCATTGGAGCAGCCTATATCTATGTCATCATCCTAAAGGATGGGGTTTTCTTTATCTTATGCAGTATCCGATCAAAATGAGTAAGAGAGTTATAGACTTTTTGTGACAATTCCCTTACGAAAATAGCTCTCTATACAAAAAATTAGAGAAAAACAATGATTGCCCTCTTCCTGTGATTGTTTTATCTATTAATTCGTTCTATTATATAGACAATAGAAAGTAGGTGTCTGAACGTGATTTTTGTTAATGTTATCCTTCCAGTTCTCCTTATATTCTTAAGCGGATATATCATACAACGGATCTACAAGCTTGACCTAAAACCAATTTCAACGGTTGCCATTTATATTTTATCACCTGCTTTAGTTTTCCGTACCTTCTACACAACTCCTTTAGACGTACAGCTCTTTTATATTGTTGTTATTTCCTTACTACTACTCTTTGGACTTATCATCCTTACTGTGATTACAGCAAAATGTTTTCGTTACGATAAGGAGCAAGAGAGTGCCTTGATGCTTTCCACAGCCTTCATGAACAGCGGAAACTATGGTGCACCCATCATCTTATTTGCATTTGGACCTGTAGGCTTCAGCTATGCTGTTTCCATTATGGTGTTTCATTCGATCATCATGAGTATTTTTGGCGTCTATTTTGCTTCCCGAGGGCAAAACGGTGCCAGACTAGCCATAAAAACTGTATTACAGATGCCATCTAATTACGCAGTCATAGTGGCGGTTTTACTCCAAAAATGGGGGATTATTGTTCCTGAAAACTTTTATCAAGCTATTGATATGGTTGCCCAAGCGGCCATACCCATCGTCATGATTATCTTGGGTATGCAATTAGCTAATGTATCCACCCATCAGTTAGAATGGAAAGGATTAAGTTTAGCTACTGTGATTCGCCTCATCGCATCACCCATTATTGCCTATTTCATTTGCTTATGGTTTCCTCTTGATCCGATCCTGCAAAAAGTATTAATTACTCTTGCGGCTATGCCCTCGGCTGCTACAACTACTATGTACGCCATACAATTCAATACTAAGCCACAATTTGTATCCAGTAGCACCCTAATAACAACCTTAATTAGCTTTGTAACTCTTACATGCTTGCTTAATTTCTTACAATAAAAAGAAGAGCTGCTGAATATTAAACTGTACCCTTTGTAAAGGACATTTTAAAAAAAGCCTAGGCAGTCTTAAGAAGATGGTCTCTGTATTGAACAGGGGTCATCTTTTTTCGATTCCATTGATATCTGTAGTGGTTGTGGTAGGTCATATGTTGCTTAATCTCTTTTTTTAATTCATCAAGGTTTGAACATACTTTAATAGAGGCTTCATCCTTAAGATGGCCAAAGAAAGATTCTTGAGGGGCGTTATCCCAACAGTTTCCTCGTCTTGACATGGATTGGCGTAATCCCATTTTCTTGACTATCTTTTGAAAGTCAGGATGAGTGTAATGAATTCCCTGATCGGAGTGGATGAGGGCATCATTTGCTTTCTTAAAGCCTCTGTTCTTCTTTAACTTTAAAAGGGTCTCTGTTGCTAAGTCCATGGTCATGCGATCTGATACATGATAAGCTAAGGCCTCACCAGTGGATCCATCAATAATCGTGGATAGGTAAGCCTTCTGACCCTTGCCGTAAAATAAGTACGTAATATCCGTTAAGAGAACCTTTCCCGGAACCCCTTGATTAAAATCTCGGTTCAATAAGTTGGGCATGACACGATGTTCTTGTGTGGCTTTCATCATTCGTCTATAAGGATTGGCCTTTCTAATAGGGCAAACAATGTTGTACTTCTTCATAATTCGTCGTATACGTTTCAAATTGTGGACAACATTAAATTGACCCGCCAAGGTCATTTTAATTTGACGTGCCCCTTTCTTACGACCTTTAAAGTGGAATGCTTTTAAGATGACATCCTTAACGACCTCATCCTCTTCATCTTGTTGTTTTCTTCGATCCTGTGATTTTAACGAGAAGTAATTATAATAACCACTTCTTGAAACACCTGTTACTTCACAAAGGTGCTTCACCATGTCTTTTAGTTGATATTTTTCAATCACGGAATGAATAAGGATATATTTCTGGCTAGGAGGAAGGACTACTTCTTCAGCCTCCTTTCTACCAAACGAATCTTTTTTAGCAGTTCATTTTCAGCCTTTAGTAAGGCAATCTGAGCTTCTAAGCGAGCATTCTTCTCTTCTAAAGTAAGCTCTCTTTCTCTTGCCCTTCCTGAGTTTCCTGCTCTGGTATCGCATAACCCAGCTTCTCCATTTTCTCGGTAAGCAGCACGCCACCTCTTACCTGACGATTGAACCCGCTTTAAACCAATCACCTCTATATCGAATCCATACTCTTCAAATATTTCCCTTGGTAACTTTCCCTTTTCATTTTCCACAATAAAAAGTTGCTTAAATTCATTCGTATAGGTAATTCCTTTTGAACTCACTGATTTAACATAAGGGTTAGCAGAGAGTACCTTAATCTCCTTCTCTGTAAATATCTTTTTACTCATTTTCCTTTTCTCCAATCCCATGGTGTGTTTATCTCGTTGTATTTTTTAATTATACAAAAAAGCACCCTACAGGTAGACTTTTTTTACGTGTCTACTCTATAGGGTACAGTTTATATTACTCAGCAGCTTTTTTTATAACACCCGCGATACTTTACTTAGGAATGACGCCCCCTGCTATGCGATCTCCTGAGTTTCCTGTCGGATCAGTCGAATAATCATCTGTTCCTTCATGGATTATAATCGATCTACCTAATAAGGATTGCGCATCTCCCTTGCTTAAGGTAGCACCTTTTAAAAATTCTGTCTGTTTGGCCTCACCATTAGCCTTTACCATTAAGTTCTTCATATCCCCCATATGTGATCCTTTTGGATTTAGATGACCATGTTCTTTACCTGTAGGATTAAAGTGCGAGCCTGCGGTTTGAAAGTCGGTACCCATAAACTCTTTTTCGTGAATATGAAACCCATGACTTCCAGGCTTTAATCCGGAAACTTGCATATGTAAACGTACTCCACTCTTCTCTTCCGTAAGCACGGCTTTTCCTATCTTTTCTCCTTTACCATTCACTATATTAACAGTTCGTGCTGATACAATTTCAGACACAGGGATAGATTCTTCTTCTTGTTTTATTGAACTGCAGCCAGTAAGGATGAATATCAAAAATATCCCGATCATTGGCACTCTAATAATCAAACTCATCTCCAATTAACTCCTTGTATTAGATTATTAATAACCATTTTATCCACTTCTTCCATAAATTAAAGCATTTATGATAAAATAGGGAAATATTAAGGGGGGATCGGAATATGAGAGTAGTAAGCGCCTGTTTAATGGGATGTGAGTGCCGCTATGACAAAAAGTCGAACCTGATAATGGATATTGAGCAACTTGTTCGAGAAGGAACTGCTCTTCCCGTATGTCCAGAGCAACTAGGCGGACTCCCCACACCAAGAAACCCCGCTGAAATTGTTGGTGGAGATGGGTTTGATGTGCTTAATGGAACAGCAAAAGTGATAGACAATCAAGGAAATGATGTAACTAGTCAATTTATAGATGGTGCTCGTCAAGCTTTACGAATCGCTCAGACTGTCGGAGCAACGGAAGCCGTCCTTAAGGAAAGAAGCCCGTCCTGCGGAAGTCATATGATATATGATGGAACATACTCTAATTCAAAGAAAAAAGGTGTTGGAGTTACGGCCGCCCTTTTTATTCAGAACGGAATCCACGTTTCTTCAGAAGAGACTAAATAACTAAAAGCATGAAGAGAGGGTATACAAATCCTTTTGTATACCCTCTCTATCACGACGACTACCTTGATCCCATTGGGATCCTATTGTCCTCTCTTGTTTGCTTTCTTTCCATATACGGAGCAGACTTTTTAATCTTGTAGACCTGTCCTTCCGGCGTCCATTCTGGTACAATGGCCCCTCTTTGTGGCCCCCATATATTTGTATTCGGCTCATTATTTCTTTGGTAACGGGCATAATGAGGATTCCCCCAACCGCGTACCTCATCCGTGATGTCTTCACTCAAGTTACGGTTTGACATTGTCTGGCTCTGGTTTGTCGTACTGTAATTCGTGCGGTCTCCCCACAAAACATCTTCACGTTGATTCACAGAAGAGGCTCTCTTGAAGGTTTCCCCTCTGCCTTCCACAGCGTAAGGTGCTCTGTTCCAGCGATCTCCCCCCGTTCTGGTCCATTCATTTCTATTCTTATCGGTAATGTCGGTTTGACTTATCTTACTTTGGTTACGTGTTCCTTGAGTATTTTCCTGAGTATGATCTGTCTGATAAAATCCGCACCCTGAAAATAGGAAGGTTACACAGCAAATAGAAGCCATTGCAGTAAGCCACTTTTTTTGCATCCTACCCCTCCTTTTTTGTAAAAAGACTAGTTCCCCTTATCCACTATTATTTCCGCAACAAGAGATCTCTACATCAAGTAATTCTGACCAGTTCAAATAACTGAAAAAAGAAAATGGCCCTCAAACCGAGGGCCATATAGGATTATACATAAGCTAATTCAGGAGCGTTCATGTGCAATGGAGGAGGGACAAGCCATCCCTTTTCCTTCATAATCCTTAATAATCTTAGTCCATACTGTGCTTTTGTTGCGTGGAATTGACCGAACATGGCCGCGATATCTTCTCGCACTGATTGACCCATAATCTGACTGCAAGCCACTAGTCCCATGGAGATATCTCGCGAGACCGCGGTAGCAATTTCATTATCCATAAAACGAGCTCCAACGGGGATGCTTTCTAAGTCGGCCTTAGGGCGTTCAGGTGGAGCAGGTGGGAGTCCTACCCCATTTGCCTTCAACAAATTTTCAACTTGGGTAATCTCTTGCTTTTTTGTCTGGATAGAATCTTGCAAGAAGTTACGTAAGTCATCATCACCTGCATGATTGATAAAAGTTTGATAGCCGGCAATCAAGCTCTTAGCACCTGATAAATAAGTCCAAACTCCAAAAACCTCACCATAATGCATCGGCTCATTTTGTGGATTTCCGCTTAAAATACCCATCATTGACCTCCTTAAGTTCATCATTGTTGTCAAGTCCATTGTTGGGTTCTCCTTGGATACTAAATTCTCACCCGATAAATAGGATGTCCTTGACATGTGACTTTTACTTTGGAAATTATGAGGAGCTTTTTTTAACTTACTCTTGCCATTCCCTTAACTTATCGTCTGAAGGCAACAAAAATGTTGAAACCCCAACCAAGGGGAGAAAACTACAAAATAGCATAACGTACACAAGCCCATAAGTATCAGCCATCTTTCCTAATATGACTGAACCTAAAGCTCCCATGCCAAATGCAAGTCCTACAATTAGACCTGAAACCATTCCAACCCTTCCTGGCATGAGTTCTTGGGCATAAACCACAGAAACGGAAAAACTAGATAACAATACGAAACCCATAAGAATAAAAATAATAAAGATCCAAGACTGTGGGACATGTGGCAACAGTAATGCTAATGGTGCAGAGCCCAGCATAGAGAACATAATAATATTCCTTTTCCCAAACCGATCAGCTAGCGGGCCGCCCAAAAAGGTTCCCAATACACCTGAAGCTAAAAAAGCAAAGATATAATACTGTGCTTGTTCAATGGTCAAACCATAATGGTTAATAAGATAAAATTGATAATAGTTCGATATTCCAGTTGAGTACCAACTTCGTGCAAAAACAAGAAAAATAAGTAAGGAGATCGCAAAAATGATTTTTTTCTTTCGTTCTGGATTGATTTCTTTACTTACTGTTACTTTTTTTGTACGTGGAAAGTAGCTTAACTGTTGTCGATACCAGAAAGAAACATATATGAGGATGATAATAGCAAGAGCAGCTACTCCGGTAAACCAGATCGCTCCAAATTGCCCTAACGGAACAAAAATAAGGACAGTCATAAGTGGAGCAAGGGATTGACCACTATTTCCCCCAACTTGGTAGATCGATTGCGCTAATCCTCTTTTTGGTCCTGCAGCCATATAGGCAACGCGTGAGCCTTCAGGATGAAAAGCTGCCGATCCAAGCCCAATAAAGATTACCGAGAACAACAGCATCTCAAAATTGGGAGCTAGAGCCAAGCCTAACATACCTAATAGAGAAGAGCCCATCCCAAGGGGGAGTATGTATGGCGCTGCTTGCTTATCTGTAAACCAACCAACAATAGGTTGGATGACGGAAGAGGTCATATTCAGGGTAAAGGCAATCCATCCCAATTGCACATAAGAAAGCTTCATCGACTGTTCTAAAATGGGAAATATCGCTGGAATGACAGACTGCATGGAATCATTGAGTAAATGGACGAAGCCAATGGCAAATAGTATCCTGTACATGGTAGGCTGTGGTACAGCCCTCGTATTTACAGCAACCTGCATTAATTTTCTCTCTCCTCTTTATCTCTTTTTTTACAAAACCTATACCAATTATAACGGATTTAGTACTGAATGGAAGCTCTGTAGTCGTTGTGGATACTTTTCCCCTCAGCTGAACAAGATAGAAACAGAAAGGAGGGAGTGGAACATGCCAAAACAAAAGAAGCCATCACAAACTCTTGATCAGAATGATATTGTTCCCGATTTCCCCCAAGATCAAGTGCAATCAAATGGACTAAAAAATGCGGGGCAAAAAGCTAAGCAACAAGAAACGGCTCCGGAATAATTGAAAGTGAAAGAGGACTCTATCCGTTATGAGAAGAGTCCTTCCTTATTTTTTATTTTTAATTTAATTGGGTCTATCCCTTATGTGAATTGCGGAATCTTGGACTTTGACTTGGAGGAAACGGTTATTCTTTTCCTCTTCATAGCGACTGGATGATTAAGCCCGCCACGTTCTGTAACAGCAAGTACGGCATTCCGGCCAATCCTATCTATATTCTCTTTTCTCCTCCAATCTGCGGCCTCACAGCAAAGTTCAAGAATCTCATCAAAGTGTACGAAGGACATTAAAACTCCCCCCAGCATTATAAATAATATAATTTTCTAAATGTTGTGAACTTATAATACCATCGCATTTTATTACTGTAAATTAGTGAATTAATTCAATAAGTGTATTTATCCAGTATATGATTTCTAGGTTTCAGCGAGAAGTCGAGCAATCATGCGAAATACAAAGAAATACAAAGATTATCCGGCTAAATCACTGGTTAAAAACGCTTTCATTTGAAATATAATCGATTTCCTCTGCTTTTGTAACATGATTTAAATGAAGATTTTAGGTATAATAAGACTATAACAAATTGGACAAATAGGAGCGAATTCTTATGGCTCAACGAGTAGCCACCATGTATAAACAGGTCAAGTTGGAACTTAGCCCCCACCAGTTAAAGGAGTTTGTTAAACTTTTTGAAACACATCATACTTCAACACAAATCCGTGTTTTTGAGAATGGTGACACGGAGATGATCCTCTTTGATAACGGTAACGAAATCCCTCTTGTTTTTCATCCTTTAGGACCTCACTATTGCTTCGAAGGATCTTTTGTTGTGAAAGATCTTCAATTGGCCAATACTATGCGCAAAGCTGTTCAAGAATGTAAAGGTCACGCTCTCGTTCATCGCCTCTATCACAAGCACATCATGGAATATCACTATGCCTATGGGAACGTTGTAAAAATCCAGGAAATTCGTGGAGAAAAAACAAAGCTGATCTTTGAATACAAAGATACAATTGGTGCACTTACTCGTCTCTTTCAGGAGCGGGGAGTCGAGGATCAAATTGCTTGGGTTCGACTGCAAATCGACCAATTGTTAGATCTTCGAATGAAGGTAACTAATAAACAAGAGATTGATACTCGTCTAAAGGAACTAACCCAAGAATTGTTTATACTAGAAGCTTAGATAATGGAAACCTAGGGCCCAACGCTCTGGGTTTTCTTTTACTTTATTAAATATAATTCGTCAATAAATCAATAAGGTCAATCGATTATCGATTGACCTTATTTAGTCCATAGCTTTGAATTGCTTCATACTTTGGAGTTCGGTCCAGATGTGTTTGATATAGGACGACTCGATCAGCTATCCAGGTCCAATTCGATGGTTTCCCTACTTCATCAAAGAATGGAAGAATTAAAGTAGACGTTCCCTGCCATCTTCTTGCAACTGTAATATGTGGACGATAGGGCCGCGTCTCTAGGGTAAATCCTGCTCTTTGGCAGACAACACCCGATTCTTTTTGAAGACGATTTAGTTCTTCCTCTTGTTCTAAACCAACCCAGAAAATTCTTGGGGCTTGTTGCTCTCCAAAGAAACCGAAGTGAGTAGCCTGAAGTGTAAAACAAGGTATTTTCTCTATAGCGCTTGGAAGATCATGATGAATTTGCGCTCGTTGGTCAACGCTGGCCTTCCCTAAAAAATGAAGGGTAATATGGTAATCCTCTGGAGCGACCCAGTTCTTGAAGGGCAAACCGGCACGTCTAGATAGTAACCACTCATTTAAAGGCTGAGTGAGTGGTGCTGGGACTGGTAGGGCCAGAAAATAATGACTCTCCACACTCTCACCTCCAGAAAGTAGACTTGATTATGTATTATTGAGGTATTTTTAAACGTTGTCCGACTTTTATAGAATGATGTTCTTTTAAATTATTATGTAGGGCAATGGTGTCCACACTTAGATTATGCTTTCGTGCAATCTGATGGAGAGTATCTCCCGATTTAACACTGTATTCAACTAGTTGCGGGACCTTCAAGGTTGTGCCAGAAGAAATCCGATGATGCAAAATGATTTGGTTATGTTTTGCCATCGCTTCTAGCGAAACACCATACCTTTTAGAAATGGAAAACAGAGTTTCCCCTGGCTTCACTTTATGGTCTAATGATTTAAGTTGGATGCTTTCCTTTTTCAATTCATCAACCACTATATAGACCTGAACTGCACTCTTCTCTTCCGTTTTCGTTGCTTCTGCCTTAGTTTTTACCGGAATGAGAATTCTTTGGTTAACCAACAAGACCCTAGTCGGCTCCAGTTTGTTTATCCTTGATAATTCTTCAACAGTTAAACCGTATTTTTTTGCGATACTCCAAAGTGTATCCCCGGCTTTAGCTAAATGGAATAGATGCAATGTTACAGCACCAAGTGACTGATAATGCTTAAAACCTAAAGTGATTTGTGTCCCTTGAGATGTAACTTTCATATTGGGTGCAATTTCAGCATAAGTAGGATAGCTGACTGTAGTCAACCATCCTGTCATTATAGCCGTGGTTAACGCAATTTTCCCCATTCTCTTTACCATACTCCTGCCTCCTGCCATGTTTTTCTATTTGACATCTATCGACAGGTTTCGATGAGTTCCTTTATTTTCTGGGGGTCAAATTTGAAATATTTTGTTGTGTGTGCTCCTGTTGATAACGCCTCTGTGGGATTGAGTGATTTAGAGCCTGCTCTACCTCTAGGCGAGCTTGACGATCACTTATCTCCTGCTCGCTGGCTTCTTGCTCGAGTTGTCTTACATCCCTTGGATTATGAGTCATTAACGATCTCTCCTTCATTTCATGTCAAAACTATTCTCCCCTCATCCATCTTATCTATTCTCATATATTTGGTAGGTTCAATTTATTTAGTAGGAATGGTAAGATGAAAACTACTGAATAAAAAATAGATACATAGAATCTACTGAGGAGTATCATCTATGATTTGGAAGCCATATGAACCGGTTCATGTACCCGTACCCATGCAGCAATGGTTAAAGGAAAATAATATTCCGCAGCTGTTTGGCCCGATCCTCCATCGTAGAGGAATCATGACTATACAGGAGTTGGAGCACTTCTTTCATGGCAAACTTGAACAAACTACTCCAAGTATTGCTTTTGGACCTGCGATATATAAGGGAGTAGATCGTCTAAAGAAAGCATTCTTAAATAAAGAAAAAATCGTTATCGTTGGCGACTATGATGCAGATGGAACCACAGCAGCAACAGTGATTATGACCGTCTTAAGCACATTGCAGAAGCATTATGGTTTTGAAGTGGAATATCTTATTCCAGACCGTTTTACAGAGGGGTATGGTTTGAATGATCATAACTTGCCTCGTCTGCTTGAGAAGAAACCTCAATTAGTTATTACCGTCGACTGTGGCGTATCAAGTGATGCTCAAATAAAAGTCCTAAGAGAGTTAGGCATTGATACAATCGTTACAGACCACCACGAGCCTAAGCAATCATTCCCTGAACATGCTTATACGGTAATTCATCCTATGATTACGGACTATCCTGATCATGGAATTTGCGGTTGCACGGTTGCATATCAATTTATGAAGGCCATCTGGGAGTGCCAGGGCAAGAAGCCTCCTACATGGGTTTCAGAGGACCTCTTAGACCTTGTGGCTGTTGGAACGGTTTGCGACATCATGCCGTTAAGAGGAGATAATCGAGTCTATGTGCGTTTAGGAATGGATAAGATCCGAAGTGGTCAACGTTTGGCTTTCCGTCTGATGAAAGAAAAATTTGGCTGGAAGCAAGTGAATACAAAAACTCTAGGCTTTTCTATTGGCCCTCGCATTAACGCCGCAGGGAGAATGAAAGATGCCGACCCGGTAGTTAACTTGCTACTTTCTCAAGATGCCGCTTACTGTGAACATATACTAGCTGAATTAGAAAGAAGAAATACAGAAAGAAAAGCAGCGCAGGAACATGTTGTTGAAGTAGGAATGAAACAGGCTGAGAATTCTCCTTACCGGTATGTTCTAGCTGTTATGGATGAGACGTTTCATGAGGGAGTAGTGGGCATAGCCGCATCCAAGATTGTTGAACGCTTTTATAAACCCACGTTCTGTTTGTCTAAGCATGAGGGGAAAGTAAAGGGCTCTGCTCGCTCTATTGAGGGCGTACACCTCTTTCAACTTATGGAGAAGTATCAGCATCTTCTAGGTAATAAGTGGGGAGGACATGCGGCAGCTGCAGGTCTTACATTTGAAGACGAATCCATGGTCGAACCTTTTTTCCGTGCCTTGGACGAAGAACTAGCTACATACCCTCCTGAAACCTGGGTGAAAATTCACCGCTGGGATGGTTTACTTAGCATAGACGAGCTGCCGCAGATGGATCGATTCTTCGAAGTTCTGGCTAAGCTTGAACCTTTTGGTCAGGGATTTCCTCCGGTACAATGGGCCATTGAAGGGACACTTCTGCCTGGAAGAGAGCTCAAGGAGGATCAAAAAATAGGAAAGCTGCAAGTCGGCTTCATGAATATTCCCTTCGCAATGTGGTCTGGTGCCTCTCGTGCCTCATTCCACCAACCGCAGACCTATTATGGAAGCTTTGAATACAGCGACTTCTGGAAAGCGATGCAAGTGGTACCTGTTTGGGTAGAATAAGAGAACCCTTTTCCTGTTATTTTCTTTTTCGGCTGAAAATAACAGGAATATTTACTTTTATAAAGTGACTAAATCCTGATTCACTCGATCAAGCACAACTCCGGCTTTTCCATACAGTGCGAGATCAAACAAAAGCAGGAATTCAAGACTGAATGGCTAATTATAGACGTGTTAGGCTTTGTGATTCCCCCCTCAAGTTCTATTCTCGTTTCGAATGCTTAATAAGGTTATTAGTAAGGAGGGCTGGCGTATGATCCCCATAGATGAAAGATATCAATTTGGAGAGGAGCTATTCTCCTCGCCGACAGGAAGCCTTTTTCTGGGTACAGATGTATCATTAAAGCGCCAAGTTTTTCTTTATCTGATGGACAAAAAGACTACAACAACAGACGAAGAATATATGCGCATGATGGCAGGTGTGTCACATTTTGCTCATCCTCACTTTTTTCATATCCTCGACATGGGCTCCTCAGAAGGGGCTTTCGCCGTTATGGAAAAGCGAGAAGGGGTTCCCTTGTCACAGTTCATGCAGCAAGAAAATTTTAATCTCTCTTATAAAAAGAGCATTGAGCTGGTTATTCAAGTTGGAAAGGCTGTCCAAGATGCTCTAGAAGAACGTATACGAGGATATTCCATTACAGCGGATAATTTATGGATCTATCGGAACCAGGTCATGGTCATTAACTACTGGACTGAAGGGGAACGCCACCACCGGGGTGTCTTGGGTTTAGTCCATTTGCTTTATCAATTGTTAACCAAGTCCCCTACGATCCCTGACTGCTATGAAAAATTAGAGGACGTAATCCGCGGAAATCTGAACCAACTAACGCCCGTAGAAAAAGGAGCCATCCTTCGGATCATCCGCCGAGCCTACAATGGTCAAGATTCCATTTCCTCTATTATTCTGGAATTGAGCAGTTTGCTTCAAGGGCCCTTAATCGCAGATAACCATATAGATAGAATTCCCACAGAACCACAAGCTCCAAAGAAGGATTTACAACAACGGTTACTTAAGAGACCCAAAACTTCTATATTAGTATTTCTCCTTATCATTGTACTCGTCGCCGTATGGGGCAAATCTTACTGGAAGACAGAGGAAGCCTCAATTCTGGAACCACCCGTGACAGTAGAAGAGCCTGCTGAGAAGGTCACACCCCCAGTAGCGGTAGCCGACGGGGAGCCTGAGAAGGCTAGTCCACCTGCAGGTGACGGAGTGACTCTAGATGTGCCTAATCTTATAGGACTAACTAAAGAAGACGCAGAAAAGCTCTCACTAGAACACGGGCTGCACTATCAATTTTTTCTAGAAGTAAATGAGCGACAGCAGGGGGAGGTATTTAAACAAGATATCCCTGCAGGAAGTAAAGTCGAAAAGGAAACGCAGATCACCTTTTGGGTGAGTAAAGGACCAAACCCTTAATCCAAGACCTCATACTTTTCCTTTAAGGATTCTGGCGCCCATTTCACAATGGTTTGAAGAATCCAAGCTAGCAGAGTTATATCATCTAATATTCCAAAAAACACTAAGAAATCGGGTATTAAATCAAAGGGGAATACTAAATATCCTACTACGAGTAATCCTGATAGCAACTTATACGCTATAGAAACCTGACCAGATCGAAAGAAAGCAAATAGAAATGGTATCGATTTCCGAAGATTCAATAAGAAGCGAAACCGTCTGAACACCTTTCGCATTCCTTAACCTCCCCTTATTATCTTTTTAGTAGTATATATCATAATGTAAATGTTATATTCAAGAAAATCATAAGAAGAAGAGTCTCGCAAGCAAGACTCTTCTTTTTAGTAACCCACTTTCTTAGATTTTGAGTAAATAATAAGCGCATCAATCTCATCAACAGAAACCACTACTTCTCTTGACTGACGTTTTTTAGACAGCACCTTAATCATCACTTGTCCGCCTTGGACTGATAGCACTATTCCGGTAATACTCGAACCACTTACCTCAAGCTTTATCCGTTTACCTACCAAAGTTGCCATATATTCCGAACTAATTTCATCCAACCAAACTTCCCTCCTCTCCACCCTAATAATATATGAATCTTTTCTTTGAAAAGGATAGACAAGAGTGCATGGTTAGTTACCTTTTTCATTTACACGTATCTACAATTTAACAATCCATTCCGCCATAATATAGTAGAGTGGAATACCGAGTGTCAGATTGAATGGGAAGGTAATCCCTAATGATAAACCCAGATAAATCGATGGATTCGCATCGGGAACTGATGTCCTTAATGCTGCTGGGGCAGCGATATAAGAAGAACTTGCAGCCAATACCCCCATAAGAGTAACGCCACCTTGAGACAAACCAGCCAAACTTCCAATAACGACCCCAAGCATCCCAAACGTAATAGGCATTAACACCGCAAGAGCCAATAAACCAATTCCGTGTCGGCGAACATCTGAGAGTCTCTGTCCAGCTACGAGCCCCATGTTTAGTAAGAACAAAATAAGAAAGCTATTGTATAAATCTATAAATAACGGTTTTACTACCGGAATGGCCTCCTGACCAACGACGAATCCAACGAGAAGACTTCCCACAAGCAGTAGCACACTCTTTCCAAATAGACTCTCCCTAACTACCTCTGGCTCAATCCATCTCACTAACAAGGGCCGCCCTGCCGTAATCCCTAATGAACCTTGACGAATACCTGGTGTCGATTGTTTAGCTTCGATGGACTTCAGCATAAGAAGAGATACTAGGATAGCAGGACTCTCCATTATAACGACCATAGCATTCATATAGCTCTCAAATGATACGTTAGAGTGACTCAAGAACGAAATGGCGGCTCCGTAAGTTACAATACTCACAGAACCATACGTTGCTGCCAGCCCAATAGAGTTCTTCACATCTAGCCCCACCCATCGGCAAATGAAAAACATAATAACAGGTATGAGCACACCGAGAAAGAGGGCACCAATCAAGGGCTTAATTAATGTTATAAGGTTATGTTCAGAAAGCTCAATCCCACCCTTTAACCCGATAGCGATAAGCAAGTAGATACTAAGGAATTCACTGAGCCCAGTCGGAAATTTTAAATCGGATTTTACGAAGCAAGCAAACAAACCTAGAACAAAAAATAAAATTACGGGGGATATCAAATTCTGTAAGACAATTTCCAACATGTTCATCACTCCTGACGGGATATTTAGCATAAAAAAAACCGGCAAGCTCTAAAAATATCAGCCGATTCCATTCGAATCACTGAATTTCTAGTTCAATGCCGGTTTACTTTCAACGGACCTAGAGGTTTTTTGAAAGTCTACCCTTGTAACTTTTTCTCAAGATTTTCTTCCATCATGAATACCATGATGCGTTCTCCTGTACGAGTACTGATGTCAGTATGGAAACTCATCATTTTTTCATTGGTTGTGTGCTCAATAATCTCACCTAGCTGATCTAATCCTGATTCCACAAGATCAGCCCTAATCTTCTTAATAGATAGTAAGCCTTCTTGGGTCTTGGCTAAATTCTGCTCGGCTGGGGTCAAGATTCCCTTAAGCAATACGATGATCATATTACGAACAATGTCAGCCTTAACCAATACAGATCCTCGGCCTAGGTATTCCTTCTCCCATTGGGTCAAGGCCCGACTTAATTGATTTTCCATTTCTCCTTTAGACATTGGCTTATTCATCATTTATCACCTCTGGTACTTAGCTTCTTAAGATGCTGACAAAAACGAATACTAAACAAAAGAATCGGCATGTGTCCCCATTCGCCATGATAAAAAGGAGAAACATACCGATCTATCTTTAGCAAAATTTATAGCTTCTCTTCACTCCTTCACTCTGTCTCAAAGATTGTTACAGAACGCTAAAGTGATATCCGCTTAATTAAATTTCTCTTTAAATCAGTCGGTTATAAATATTTAATTAAAATATTAACATTTCCTCTTCGTTTGTCAATATAAAAACGTTGTGATTAGCAGGATTTTCATTTGCATTCTTATTTCTACTTTATTAAAATGAAATAGGTTTATGAAACATTTATAATTAAAGGGTGAAATACATGAAATGCATAGTTTGTAACACATCTACCTCGTCATCTTCAGGAGTGTGCAAGGAATGTGGCTCTCTCTCCCATTCTCCAGTACAATCCTTTAAAGATTCCGTAAATAATTCTGTAGTGAATATCCTTCTCGGTTCATTCGGCGTGATCATTATAGGTATTATATTATTCAGCGTGACAATTGAACTTTAGGAAAAGCTAAAGCATACTCTTACTCAGAGTTACTTTAGCTTTTTTTGTTCCAATTAAAGTGACACTTGATTTATAATTGCTTGATAAGAGGAAGGAGGTTATTGACCTATAATGGAATTCAAAATGAAGGAAAATGGTTACATTGCAGAATTCGAATATGGAGAGCTTCATATTTCTGGAGATGACATTTATGGTTTTCGACCATTTCAATTAATGGTTTCCTCTATTGCGGTTTGTAGTGGAGGTGTGTTGCGCAAAGTACTTACTAAAATGCGGGTCCCCTATGAAGATATCAAGCTTACTGCCCAGGTAGAAAGAAATGAAGCAGAAGCGAACCGAATTGAAAAAATTCATGTCCACTTCATCATAAAAGGCGAAAATTTAAATCAAGATAAAATTGAAAAAGCAATCGAGCTTACTAGAAAAAATTGTCCTATGGTCCAATCGGTAAAAGATAGTATAGAGATTACTGAAACTTATGAGATGATTAGTAGGTAGTAAGAAAAAATAAGCGGAGTATGATATCTAAATTCTCCGCTTATGAAATGCCTGTACTCACCAAAGCTCCTGGGCATCTTCAAACAACGCCTGCAATTGTAGTCTTGCCTCCATAGACGTTTGATAGCCTTCCTTGAGCCTAGCTGGATCACCTGTTTCCATTCCTTCAAGCTCCGTACTTATACCTAACCGATATTGCCCGATAAGATACACAAACTTTGCCTGCAGTTTCTTTAGTTCAGGATGATCCGGCTTATGATCATTGTTCACTTTGTTCCAGATATAAAGGAGATCCTGATGAGTCTGGTTCATCATTTCTTTCACTTCATGCAGTTCATCATGCCCCTGCGCCTCGAGCAGCTCTAGTTCAAGCTCCTCTATCAGTCGCTCTGCAGTGGCCACCGAAGACTTTAGCATTTCGATAAACGCCTTATCATTCGTACTTTGTTCTTTTCCCATTCGCGATAGGTCGTAGTTCATATCTTTCTTATCTTCTCCAGAAGACGCAGACTCTTGGGAAAACGAACTGCAACCACTAAAAATCAAACCACATACCATCATTATGGAAATGAATAAAAGGGAGGTTCTCACCCTGTTTGTTCCCACCTTTCGGACGGTTCTCCCTACTACTCTATGAGCTTGTCCCAGGAAATATGTTTTCTTCTCCTCTCACCTTATGCTTAAACTGCATTGGGGTTATTAGCCAAGCAGCAAAGTAACAGATAAAACCCATAAGGAGAAGAACAAGACAATCCTGTTGTATCATCCCAAATCCATGTCCTTTAATAAAAATTTCCCGAACTCCATCTAGAAAGTAAGTGAGTGGCAATCCATGTCCGGCTATCACCAAGGCATCAGGCATCGCATCGAATGGCCAGGAAAACCCCGATAACAAAAACGAAGGGACGGCAATGAGCATCGTCGTCTGAGTAGCTTGCACTTGATTAGGTGAAAACAGACTTGCTAAGTACCCTATTCCTGATAAAGCAAAAACAAAGCATACAGATAAAGCCAACACGGAGAACAATGTTCCTCGGAAAGGCAGTTGAAACAGATACAGTCCAAGTCCGAGCACAGTTAAATGATTAAAGATGCCAATTAGGAAATAAGGGGCCGTCTTGGCATAGGCTACCTTCCATGGGGCCGTTCTCCATTCGGAGTATCTGCCCCATGTCCCCTTTTCTTTTTCTCTAGTAACCGTTAGCGCTATGCCCAACAGCAAGACTTGTTGTAAGATGGCCCCCATTAAACCGAAAAGCAGGAAGTGACTGTAGTTAAATGTGGGATTATATAATATTCTCGTACGAAAAGGAATCGACTGAAAAGTAGAATGAACCTGTTCTTCATGCCACCCTTGTTGACTTAATTTATTAGCAGACACCCCGTAGCTGAAGGTAGAAACGATGTGATTTGCAGCTCTCGTCGCTGTATTGGAAAACAACATATTACTGCCATCTATCATCGTTAAAATAGGGACATTCTCCCCATGCTTGATGCGAGCGGAGAAATCCGGAGGAATAATGACTCCTACCTTCGCCTCTCCTCTCTCAATCCACTGGTTCACCTCAGGCTCGCCATACGCTTGGCCAATAATTTCAAACGCCTCCGACTCTGCAAAACCCTGAATAATTTTACGACTAAACTCGGTTTGATCTCCATCAAAAATAACGGTTTTTATATTGGTTACCTGATGGTTGGAATAGAGATAACCGAACAGTGCCGTATAGAAAATAGGGATTATAAAAAGTATCCCTATAAGTCTCTTATCTTTAAAAATATGGAGCCATTCCTCCTGAATGATGTCCCCTATTTTAAACGATGGCTTCATGGTGTATTCGCCCCTTTATCGACCCATTGAATGGTCATCCCAGGATGAAAGGAGCTTGGCGTACCTTCTAGCACTACTTTTAGTCCGAACGAACGAATATCCGTTTCCCCCATCTGCCCTGTAGACTTTTGGATGGCAAAATCAGCAGCTGGCTTGAGGACTGCGATCTTCCCTTGCACTATGTCCCCCGTGGCCACTAGCTTGAGCGTTACCTTCTGTCCAATATGAAGCTCGCCAATGTCTGTTTCTGGAAAATAAAAATAAGCCCAGCGATCGGATTCTGCCTGTAAGGTAAATACTGGAAAACCAGAACCTACTAACTCTCCTAGTTGGGCAGATTGACCGGTTATCAAACCTTCGGCTGGTGCAATGAGTTCCGTATAATCAGAGTAGGTCTTGGCTTCTAATAGAGAGGCTTCCGCTTGCATAACAGAAGCTCCTGCCAAGGACACATCATCCCTCTTTAGCTGTACCTGACCCCTTCCCGCCTCAGCTATGGCTAGCGCAGCCTTCGCTTGCTCAACCTGCGCATGAGCCGCCTTCAATTCTTCTGGCCTTGCCCCGTTTTTCACAAGTTCTACTTGTTGAACCGCAGCCTCATACTCAGCTTTCGCTTTCTGCAGTGAAAGATAAGTTTCATCCACCTTCACCTGAGGTATGACTCCCTGCTCAAACAATTCGTTCATTCGTTTCATATTTTCTTCTGCAAGGCGATACCCCTCTTTCGTTGCTTCCAACTGAATCTCCGCCTTCATCCGATCTTCCTGGCGGGCTCCATTCTTTAACGCTTCAAGATGAGCCTCTGCTGCTTGCACTGCAGCTCTAGCTTGAGCAGCTTGTTCTATAGTGGTTTGATTCGTAACGGCAACCGCATGATTTCCTTGGGTTTCTTTCGCTTTAGCCGCTGCTACAGCCGCCTCTGCTTGTGCTACCTTTGCTTGAATCTCTTGATTTTGTAATCGAGCTAATACCTGACCCTTTGCCACTCGATCCCCTTCTTGAACAAGAACCTCAGCAATTCGTCCTCCCACTTTAAAACCTACATTCATATGAGTCGCTTCTATATAAGCTGTTGGTTGGTTTGTCACCGCCCTGGTCTCTCCCGTCTGTTGATAAAAGGTGAGAGCAAAAATCCCAGCAGAGATCAACAGAGCCATAAAAGTAAATACGATTACCCGAACATTCTTTATCACTTGCCTATCACCCTAACGTAAGTTCTTTTTTGTACTGACTAGTCAGTACAATTTTAAGATTAATCTTAGCAAGGAAGGTTGGTTTGGTCAAGACAAAAAGACTGTCCCAAGACATTGGATAACCAATTCCCTGAGATCAGCCTCTTCATTTCTAATTTATGGTCCCTACTAACCAACCAATGGCCTGCTCTAGTTCTTCTTTCGTCGTATATCGACCTAAACTAAACCGGATTGTCCCTTGTCCTTCTTCCTCCGTTGTACCCATTGCCTGTAATACAGAAGAAAGTTGTACTTTTCCAGAATGGCATGCCGATCCTGTCGATGCAGCAAGCCCAGGAATGAAAGTTAATATGTCACTTCCTAAGCGTCCCATAAAGCTAACATTCAACGTGTTAGGTAATCGTTCTAGTAGATGTCCGTTCAATCGTATCGCTGGTCCAAACTCTTCTTGCAATCGATGCCAGAAGTAATCTCGAAGCTCCTCAACCTTCGAGTGTTCAAGCTCTTCTCCAGCTAATTCACAAGCTTTTCCAAGCCCTACCGCTAAGATGACATTTTCTGTACCAGCACGCCTTCCGTCCTCATGTCCGGCTCCATGGATGAAAGTCTCAATAGGAGTCCCCTTTCGGATATAAAGAGCCCCTACTCCCTTCGGTGCATAAAGCTTATGGCCAGCTATACTTAGAAGATCAACTCCCAGCTCATTGACTCGTGTAGGAACTTTCCCCACTGACTGAGCAGCATCAGAATGCAACAATACACCATACTTCTTAGCTATCTCAGCAATTTGAGCAATAGGTTGTAGTGTGCCTACTTCATTATTCGCATGCATGACGGAGATAAGGATCGTCTTATCCGTAATCGCTGCTTCAATCTCCTCCGGTGAAACTCTTCCGTATTCGTCTACTCCGACATAAGTCACTTCAGCACCTAAACGCTCTAAAAACTTACAGGGCTGTATAATTGCAGGATGCTCGATAGCCGATGTTATGATATGCTTGCCCTTATGCTGTAGGGCATAGAACACTCCCTTTAAGGCATGGTTATTAGCCTCACTACCACCACTAGTAAAGATGACTTCGGCGGGATCACATTGAAGCAAATTCGCGATTTGGGTGCGTGCTTTTTCCACCGCTTGCTTAGCTGGGGTAGCTGCCCAATGGGTTGTCGATGGGTTCCCGTAGTGCTCCATCCAGTAAGGCCTCATCGCCTCCGTTACTCGCTCATCAATTGGTGTACTGGCATTGTAATCTAGATAGACTCTATCCAAAATGTAAGCTCCTTTACTTGAAATATGTTCCTTATTGGGATCTGGTTCAATGGGAGAACCTAGCTATGGAGGTGAAGTGTATGAGTGAAAATAAAAACAATTTAAAAGAACAAGCCTATGAACAGCTAGCCGAAAAACAGATAGAAGAAATCGATCGGATGCAGGCCTTGCGGTATGGTCTCCCACTACCCACCCATACAACACCAGAAGTTCAGTCACAGGTTTTCTCCGAATTATTTTCTGGTATCCCTATATCCGATGATAAAAAAGATGATTCTCGTTAACATCATATCGTTAAAAATGGACAATATCCATCTAAAAGACAAAAGAAAAGGGGTCGATGTTCACACATCAACCCCTGTGTCTTACATTTTTCTTCTAACCACAAACTCCGTATCATCCTCATTGATACCCCTCGTATAGAAATCAAACTGATCGCGATCAATCGCCCCTTGAATTCTGTCCTCACTGCGCTCATTGACATGATCCACCATGATCGTAAGGGTATCTTGCTTCTTTAGCTGCTCAAGCAGTTGGTGAATATGGTGCAGTTCATTATCACTTACTTCGTGCATGACATTGTAACGGTAATCTGCCATCTACTTTCATTCCTTTCTTTTCATCCTCATCCTTATCATTGCCCGTTTAAAGGAATGCTACCCTGAGGGCAGGAGAATTGGGGGCACAAACTTGTTTATAGAAAGTAAGATATAACAGATTAATCGTAAATTTAATTGGTGGTGAAGAGCATTATGATATTGAACTCAAGAGAAAGATACATTCTAATGAATCATCTCTACCGGCGTAAACTACTTCAGCCTTATCATGTTTTCCGTTTGCTGCAGCTATCTGTGAAAAAGAAGAAGGCTATTTCCGTCATTCGTCTTGGCGATGTCATGGCTAAGCTATTAGCTAGAAGGGATATCTCTACATTAAAAAAGGTTGCCCCATTTATAGGCATCCCCTATCCTCCCACTCCTCAGCTCTTAAGAGATCTTGATCAATCCGTTCGCCAAGCAACCGTAGTTGGAGTTACTTACTTTCCAAATCGGGCCAAACAATTGATGAACTTTATGCAGGCCAGACATTGGCGACCGAGGCTAATCACGGACTCCTTCATTAATGATCAGATGTATGATCAAGGTTACCTACATGAATTGACCCGCACTTGTAGAGTAGCTTTAGTCGGCAGGTCTGCTAAGGCTGCTGCTAAGCAGCTTAGAAAAAGAAATCTTCCTGTAGCGGTAGCAGTAAACCTAGATCATTATCATTCTCTCCCGAAAACCTTCAATTACCTAAAGAGAACAAGACATCAGTGGGATCTAGCCCTTGTAGGAGCTAGTGTCCCAGGCAGAATATTATGCGTTCAGCTCTCAAAACGACTTAGAAAATCATCCTTCGAAATTGGCCACATGATGGATGCTCTTGCAGATCCTAATGAATGGAACCGACATCATGATCGCAAAAGATTCAAAGTACGTTGGATGAAAACTCTATCTAAAAGGTACTAACCCCACGGACGCACTGTGTCCTGCTCTGTTATCGTCGTTATTTGCCATATTCCATCTTGGAACCTCAGCGTATAATCCAACTCATAAACCTGACCTGGCATCCCTGATAGAACTCCAGGACCTTTGGTGCCGATCACTCGTATATGATATTCATCAAAGACTTCTTCTAAAATCTCAATTGAAAGTAATAGAGCTTCTGTCTGTTCTTCAAGAGGGACGAGAAAACTAGGTTCTGCAGAGGTAAAACCAGCCCCAACACTACCATACACCACTTGACCGTGATAAGCCATTAAGCCTCTTGCTATAGTTCGTTTTTCGTCCTCTTTTGCGTTCTTTAAACTAGCTGTATCAAAAGCTAATACCTCAGGTGGCTGTCCCGATTGAGGAGAACGGAAGATATGAGCAAGAACAGCCCGATACAGCCCAATTCTATCGTCTGCTTCCAGTGCTGTGGTGAAGCTAAAGCTATGCGATCTTCTTCCGGCAGTCACCTCGACCAACACTTCCTTGCCAGGGAGAAACATATCAGGAGTAAAGCTCATCCCATCCTTTGACCCAGAAGTGGAACCTTGGACTCGGATCGTTGGATCATCTGCATAAGTTACGCTCATTCCCATACTCGAAGCTTCCTCTTTCCACTGCACCGTTACCGTATCGTAAAGAGGAACATTGATCGCCCCATGTTGAGGATAAGTATAGCTAATCCAGTTTGCATCTTGGTATTTATCCCACCCGAACCATCCTGATAAAATGAACAGAATAGTTCCTATAGCGGCCATCGTTTGTTTCGCTGACAGGCGACTACTAGAGCGTGTAGAAAATAGCTCTGTTCCGATTACAACCATTGTCGCAACTGCGAGTACGACAACAGCTATATGGGGAAGCATATAGGTATAACTACCTGTTGTCACTTGTTCTGCAGAACCCTCGGTAATTGGAACGCCTGCGAAGAGGTACCAGTAATAAAGCGGAGGAACTTGTCCGAGAATGAATAGAAACATGCCTATAAAAGCAGTAAGAAGTGATATCTGCCGAATCGCCCTACTCTCCAACGCTACCAAGCTAGATCCAATCCAAGCCAAGGCACCGCCACCGATGGCCAAGATTCCCCAAATCATAATTTCTGACTCGGTTTCATCACCCAATAAATACCAAGGAAAATAAGGAATATACAGAAGTCCCGTTAGAATGGACAAGATCGCTGTCCATCGAATCCAACGTATAGACTTAGATGTAGTTGCATTCAAAAAACTTGCACTCTCCTTTCTTGTTTTACGGTCAAAAAGGCTACCCGAAAAGTGTAAGCTTCCCTGAGCAGCCTCTTAACCGCTATGTATTCATTATGCTAATCAACTAGTCCCCTAATACTCGCTTTGCCCCGTAGAATGGATAATTATTGAGGTACCAGGTTACATCACTAATCTCTACAGACTTGACAGCCGAATGAGCCATCTTATTATTTCCTATGTAGATTCCTACATGGGAGATCTTTCCTGACGAATAAGAATCAAAGAAGAGAAGATCTCCTACTTTCCAATTCTCTCGCTCTACCAATGTACCAACACTAAATTGCTCTTCCGATATTCTAGGCAATTTTACCCCCAATTGGCTCATGACATAGGAGGTAAAACCACTGCAATCAAACCCGTTTAAGTCAGATCCACCAGCACGATAAGGTGTACCAATTAAAGGAGAAATAAGCTGTTGTATCCTTGATGCTGATAGGTCCGCAGATCTCGATACCGATTCCTCTTTAACAGAAGCCAATAGTGGGGTATAGATAAACCCAGCAGTCTCACCCCACTTAATCTGTGTCCAGAGTTCTCCGGGCTCGACGATTTCTACACTTGTCCCCTTCTTCAAGGTAATTAAGACCTTGGATTCGATGTGTCTCTCTTGTCTTACGTTTACCGTTTCCCCTGTAATGACGGCGCTTCTACCTTGGGTTCGCACAGTTACAGGTGTAGACGAAACAGACTTTACTTCTTGTGTGGTAAGAGTATTGATTCCTCCTCCGAGTGACTTATCCGAAACAATAAGCTTCTGACCAAGAAAAACGGTATCAGAGGATAATTGATTTAATTTCTTCAGCTGTTCCACGCCCAGTCCGAATTGGCGGGAAAGTTTAAATAGAGTATCCCCTTTCGAAACTATATACTCTTCTGCAGCTGCTGTATTTGTTGTTACTAAAAAGGAAAGGAGTAAGATTCCTGCGATCTTCTTCATGGTACATACCTCCGGTGCAGATACTATGAATCTCACAATCTAGTATACCTTAATCTTATTAAAACTATTTGTGTCAAACAAGGATAGATTATGTAAGTAAGGATAATTATACATGAACCATGCAAAGGAATCTCTAGCGAATCTATTATTTTTATCTCCATTCCATAAATTTCTTTACTAATCTATATATTAATTTCAAATAATGCAGAAACTAAAGGAAGCATGAAATTAAGGAGGAATTTACGCGTATGGTGGATATCGTTTTACATGTAAAAGGAATGTCATGTGATCACTGTGTAAAAGCAGTGGAAGAAGCCTTAGGCTCCTTACCAGGAGTAGAAAGAGCTCTCGTTGATTTAGCTGAGGGAGAGGTGCATGTTAGATATGACGCCGACATAGTAGACCCCATTCGGATGAAAGCAGCGGTTGAAGAAGCGGGTTACGAAACCGAGTAAGGCGGAAGCCAAGGGCTTCCTCCTTACCTACTCCTTACACGCCTTTATAGCCGATTCCCCAAACCGTCTTAATCACCGCGTTGACATCAATCCCAGATCTTCTTAATTTCTCACGCAAATTTTTCACATGGGAATCCACTGTTCTGTCATCACCTTCATAATCCTGCCCCCAAATGAGCTTAAGTAATTGCTCCTTCCGACATATGGTTAATGGAATGTGCTAGCTGGGCAATTTCATCCGTTACTTGACCAGTATGATCAAGAATAACAACCATAAATGTTGAACCTTCTTCCATTCCGACAACATGTTCGATTGTGACGACAGGGGTAACGGAACGCTGGAGCAGACCCAAAACCTCTAGCCAAACATCATCCTAGCATAAGAATGTGAAGAAATGATGGAACGAAAAAAAGCCTTCCTTTCAAAAGAAGGCTAATTTCTCCTTAATAATAAGATGACCAATAGTATGAACAGTACGAGGATAATTACAAACTCATCGTCCTGAAAAAATCCGCCCGATTGACCGCTCATAAGCAGAACTCCTTTCCAAGCTTACACTCTAGACTATGAGTTCATTCGCCCAGGCGGCATAGGCAAGGGCCCAGTTTAAGAATTTTTGGGCAAGTGCCCAAAAAGTATTTTATTTAGTAAATCTGTAGACCGCATATTTCAATTTTCCTGCATATTTCTCAGTCAAGGATTGATGATTTCCCCAGATGTCATAAAGGTCAGGATGAAGGGAAGGCGATGGATCGAGTTCAGGTGTTTCTTCGGTACTAACGCCACTCTTCTTGAGAGCAGAATTTACCCAAACACTTTTCAGCACTTCTACTTTACGAAAACCAGCCCTCAAGCCCATTCTTTTCCACTCTGCCTCTGTCGGTACTCGCTTAATCCCGTATAGTTTAGTAAATTCACGCAGCTGTCCACTTGTAAATGAATGACCTGCAGTCATATCCACGTCTAGGGCGATCCCCCCAGGACGCAGCACCCTTGCATATTCTTTAAGAGAGGCAAGGATGTTCGTGAAAACCGTAACTGACTCAGCTAGAAGAAAATCAAACGAGTTGGAAGGAACCGGGATCCGTTCACTGCTTCCTTGTAAAAGGTGAACTTGAACTTTTTCTTTTACAAACCGTTGACTAGCTTTCTGTAACATGACGGGATGGGGTTCTATAGCCGTTACCTCACACCCGTAGGTTGAAGCAAGATAGCCAGCAGACTTCCCTGTCCCGCATCCTACCTCTATAACTTTACTAGTAGACGTAACCTGTTCTCCTTTAAGAAGTTCCTTCGTTAGTGCCAAACCTCCCGGATGAGCAGCCCCTACACCAAAATGAGCCAAAAAGTCGTGATACGTATACTTCCCCAAGATATCAGCCCCTAGCTTTCAATTCTTATCCTATATCTGTATTCATCATAGGGTCTAGGGCGTATCGCTATTTTAGGGTGACAAACAAAAAGGGCTGCTTATTAGGGGCACTGATTCCGTGAATACGAGCTTTTTAACTTCTACTCCACCGTAAGAGACTTCGCTAGATTTCTTGGGCGATCCACATCATGTCCGCGTACCGTACCAGAATAATAAGCTAGTAATTGAAGGGGAATGGCAGCAAGGATGGGCATGAGGAAGGGATGGGTCTCTGGAATATATAAGACCTGATCTACTTCTTCAGTTAATAAGTCCTCCCCGATCTTCGTAATCCCGATGACAAAGGCATCCCTGGCTTTAACTTCTTTAATATTGCTTATCACTTTATCCATCAAGTGGGTTTGCGTGGCTAACGCGATGACGGGAACACCTGGAGTAATCAAGGCCATGGTACCATGCTTCATTTCCCCCGCAGCATAAGCATCAGCGTGAATATAGGCAACCTCCTGCAACTTCAAGGCACCTTCTAATGCTAGTACATAATCAAGTCCGCGTCCGATAAGAAAAAGGTGCTCCTGATCATACGTAATCTGTGCTAACTGATCTATGGCGTCTTTAGTCATGATTAAAGTTGAATCAATATCCATTGGCAGCCGAGTCAAGGATTCTAACAAGGCTTGAGAATACTCGTCATGCGTATCCCGTATTTGTTGCTCTAACCACAGAGCTAGCAGCATCATGACTGTGAGTTGGGATGTATAGGCCTTCGTAGAAGCTACTGCGAGCTCCGGTCCTGCCTTCGTATAAAGGGTATTGTCCGCCTTCCTCGATATCGTACTTCCAACGGTATTCGTAATGGCAATGACAGGACAACCAAAGCGCTTAGCCTCCCTCAGAGCAGAAAGGGTATCGGCCGTTTCACCCGATTGACTGAGGACAATGATCAAATCCCTGTCATCTAGCGGGGGATGATCATCTCGGAACTCGGAAGAAAAGGAAACCTGAACAGGAATCTGTAATAACTGTTCTAACACCTTTTTCCCAATAATACCGGCATGGTAAGAAGTACCGCTCGCTACAATATGAATCTTGCTGATATTCTGGACTCGCTCTTTACTCCAAGGAGCTTCTATCTCAGGAAGTTTCACCCCCACAGGTGTTAGGCGTCCCTTTAATGTTTCTTCAACCGCCTTCGTTTGCTCTAAGATTTCCTTTAACATATGGTGATCTTGATCAGGGAACAAGACATCCTGAACATTCCAATCCACGGTAACTCGTTTCGGCTCCACACTGATCCCATCATAGGTTTTCAACTGTACTTTTCCCAAAGTCAGTATCGCCATTTCGTTATTCTTAATAGGATAAAATTCTCGTGTATAAGGAAGCAAAGCTGGAATATCGGACGCTAAATAAGCTTCACCTTTACCAAATCCAATAATTAAAGGATTATCTTGGGAAACAGCGATGATCATATTAGGGTGTTCGCGCGACATCATAGCTAAAGCGAACGAGCCTCTAAGTAAAGGAAGAATAGCCTGTACCGTCGTCTCAAAGTCGCCTGTATCATATTGCTCCAATAGATGAGGAATCACCTCAGTGTCCGTATCTGTCTTAAAAACATGCCCTTGTTTCTTTAAACTTCTTTTTAATGCGGTATAATTCTCAATGATTCCATTATGAACAACGAGAAAACGATCATCGCAACCGGTCAGAGGATGGGAGTTCTGAACAGAAGGGGTCCCATGTGTCGCCCACCTCGTGTGACCAATCCCAATCGTTCCTGACGGGATGGGTTCCCTAAGTATACACGTACGAAGATCCTTAACCCGTCCTACAGATCTTCTTTTTTCAATGGTTGTTCCATTAGAGATCGCAATACCGGCCGAATCATATCCTCTGTAATCTAAATGCTCCAAGCTATCTAGGAGGATCGGCTGTGCATTGCGTTTCCCTATATATCCAACAATTCCGCTCAATCTAATCACCTCGTTCACTCATGCACCTTCATTATATCGAATTGACCAGATTTGTGCGAATGCTTAGGGCACATTTCTTTACAAACCATTTTTATGAGGCTGTAAGACAATTGTTTGCCAATCAATTATCAGTATTTTCTTTCCTTTTGTTTCGATTCATCATTTAACAAAAGTCCATAGGCATATACCAGAATAATTGTGTTAAATTACGTCTATCTTTAGCAGAACATCTATATGTTATTTGTCGGTAGAGACCTTAGGGGAAAAATATTTTCTAGAATTAGTCAACAAAAAACTTGGCTGATAATATATTTTAGTAATTAGAACTCACCAATACGGTTTTGCCGATAAAAAGGAGGATATTCATATGAGTTTAGCTAACTGGTCAGATATTATCGATATCTGTAAGCAAAGTTCTCTTACTGGTAGTTTTCATGGAATGAGAAGAAAGAAAATTATCCTTTCTCGATTTGTAAAAGCCCAAAAGATGCACCGAATGGCCCCTGACCAAGAACTATCGCCCCTCCCCGTTCTCTTGCTCAAATAGAAAAACCTATTAAAGGCTGAACGCCTTTTCCTTTTTGATTGTATGAGGGACAAGCCTCCTCATGCCTCGCAATAGGAGCCTAAAGCAATTAGTCGACAACTGACATACATTGTCTTGTATAGAAGAATAGCGGTGGAAGGAGAACAAAGATCCATGCTTCGAATGATGTGCAAAGGTAAGATTCATCGAGCAACGGTTAAACTCGTGATTTTTCTCAGCTTAGGGGAGCAACCCTAATGGCCAAGACTTATAAAAGTAAATGGCATAAATTTAAACTTCTTAAGAAGTGCCGCCACCTCTCCTCTACCCTTCCCAGTACAAAGCCCTTCTCCAAAAAAAGACTCTGGAAGATGCTAAAAAAACATAGAGAACTTGTCCTAAAGCCTGTCGGGACAAAAGGAGGAGAAGGTATTCTGCAGCTTACATCCATCGGCAACGATCGTTATAAAATTCATTATGAAGACAGGCAGAAAAAAATGAGAGGCAAAAAGGCCGCCATACGGGAAATTTTCAAAAGAATGAAAGGTAACTCTTATATTATCCAACAAAAAATTCAGCTCGCAACGATCCATGATAGGCCTTTTGATTTGCGTGTCATGGTTCAAAGAGGAAAGCGGACACCGTGGAAAGTTACGGGCAAGCTAGCCAAATGGGCAGGAAAAGGCTATCTCGTAACCAATATTAAAAGAAGTAAGGGAAAGGTGCTTTCTCTAAAGCAAGCCATCCAGCAATCATCGGTGAAAACGAAAAACAAACAGAAACTTTCTTCAAAGATCCATGATATTGCTTTATCTTCTGCCAAATGTCTAACGAAGTCATATCGTTGGCTGCGAACAGTAGGTATGGATATGGGGATAGATCACAAAGGGAAGATCTGGATTATTGAGGCAAACTTTGCACCTGACATCACCCTATTCCTTAAGTTGAAAAACAAAAAAATGTTCCACCGAATTCGAGCTATGGAGAGAGAAGTATAAGCACAGAAAAACCGGAAGCCTTGTACATAAGCTTCCGGTTTTTTACTACGCAGCTTTTTCTGTCATTCCTCGTTGAATAAGCCAACGGTGCGTAAAGTATTCCGTAATGGCTAAGAAAGAAGCAGCGATAAGAGCTCCTATGATCGTTACAAACGCTCCTGGTAACACAAATTGACTAAAAAATACGATGGCCGCACTAGCAAAGAAATCAAGAATTGTCATTACCCAAAGGCGTCCTCTTTTTAACCACATCACTTCCATTGCATGTCCAGCGGCAGCAAGAACGAGGCCGACTAATAGAGCTTGAAAGAACATCGGGTAATAGACTTCCCCCGTCATCCAATCAACTAAAAAGATAACCAGGGGACAAATAATAAGCTTCATCCAAAGGCCAGTCATGATCATGCCATCTCCCTACATCGTTACTATAGGTGTATTGTTTCCTAAAAATGAATAAATTATGATATGACTACACATCGAATCAGGACTTTCTTACCACAAACCTATATAATAGAAAATAAGATATGTAGTTGAGGTGATTTAGTAGTCATGTCCATTTGTTCAGCCTGTTTCAACCCAGAACTCATCTATCAGATTCGATTTGATGGCGTTCACAATACCTCGTTTATCCCTCAGTTATTGAACTATCTTCGACGAGAAAAAGCTTTAATTGAAGCCCAAGCTGAGGTTGTCCACCTAAAAGAACATGCATTATTGGATCTTATCGATTTCTGTCGTGACCATATGGACCTTGAGTATATCTTCTTTCGTGTTGATAATCAGGACTGGAAACCGCTTATTGAGGCGCAAGCCGTTTATGAAAATCAATGGATTGATGATATTATACGTGAAGGACAAGTCACCTCTTATTTTCAGCCTATTGTCAATCAAGAGGAACAAGTCGTAGCCTACGAGCTTCTATCACGCTTCTATGGACAAGATGGCAACTTAAGATCTCCCGGTGAAGTTTTCAAAGCGGCAAAGAAGAGAAATCGTCTCTATGCTATAGACCGATTGTGCCGCATGACTGCAGTGCGAAATTCTGCCAGAATCAACGTAATGGCCTTTATTAACTTCCTGCCTACTTCTATATACTCACCCTCCCACTGCTTACAGTCTACAATCCGCTTAGCTGAGGAACTAGGGGTTAAACCAACGAACCTCGTCTTCGAGGTTGTGGAAAGTGAGAAGGTAGATGACATTGAACATCTAAAGTCGATTCTAACCTATTACAAGAAGCAAGGATTTCAATATGCACTTGACGATGTGGGGGAAGGATTTAGTACGATAGAATTGCTTAGGGAGTTATCACCTGGATATATGAAGCTGGATATGAAATACGTCCACGGCGTAGCAAGCGATTCAATGAAGCAGCTGATGGCCAAACGTCTACTGAAAGCCGCCCAAGAAATCGGTTCCGTCCCTCTTGCCGAAGGAATTGAGACTCGAGAAGACTTCTTATGGTTAAGAGATGTTGGTTTTGAATTATTCCAAGGCTATCTGTTTGGTAAGCCATTACCACAGCCCCTCCCGTCATAAGTTGAGGCCTCCCTGAAGGATTGCTCCTTAAGAGAGGCCTTTTGCTATTATTTTATGAAGTGTATTGTTACCCATTCATTGGACTGCAATCTCTCCATCAAACGAAACCCAAACTTTTCGAGCAATGTAACGACTTCCCCCGCGTTCCATTCTACGAGACCGGATATTAGTAAATTTCCTTGATACCCCTCTAGGAGGTTATGCCTTTTCATCATTTGAACAGCTTCATCTCCTCCAATATTAATAAAGATCCAGTCATAGGAAGGGCTTACTCTATACTCACCTTCAAGCAAGTCTGCTTGTTCCACTCTAATACATGTTACGCCATTTAGATTGGCGTTATACTGGATCTCCCGTTCAACCCGCTCAATATCTATGGCTTGAATGGCCGTAGCTCCCTTAACCGCAGCAGCAATGCTTAGGATTCCCGAACCCGTCCCAAGGTCGGCAGCGGATTGACCTCTGAAGTCATGCTTTAATATGATAGTCAGACAATCCTGAGTCGTACCATGCAGACCTGTACCGAAAGCTCCTTGTGGATCAAACCATAAATACTGATGACTTGAAGTCGTGCTCTTTTCATGGTCAGGCAAGCCAATGATCCAACCGTTTCCTAAGTTGACATCCTCGAAGGGCTGCTGCCATGAATCGGTTAACAGAAGCTGGTAACGGATCTGTTCCTCCCCAACCCCAAGTACTTCGGGTAGGATCTCCAGATAGTAAGCAGGCTGTGTTTCTAAACCGTCATCCTCTGCATAAATCATCAGATTAATCACCGCGTCTTGATTCTCTGTAAAATCGTAGCCATTATCCGTTGTTACTAACTCAATGGGAGCATCGTAAGAAATGTAATAAATTCCGACCGCATTCAGTTTTTCTATCGCTTCATCCACCTCAGCGTAGGGAATCTCAAGGCTAAATTCGTGCAACATATGCTTCTTTTCCCTTTCTATTTGTCATTCATACTCCCTGTTTTTCCGTAAACAACTTATATAATGCCTGTGTTCCGCTTTCGGCTTCTCCTTTTTCGGCTAATTCTTCATAAAGAGATTTGGCCAATTTCAATCCTGGCGTCAAGAGTCCCATTTCTTCTGCCGCAGCTAGTGCTATATTCATATCTTTAATAAAGTGCTTGATATAAAAACCAGGTTCAAAGCTCCCAGCAATCATCCGTGGAGCTAAGTTACTCAATGACCAGCTTCCTGCCGCTCCTGCCTCAATACTCTGTAGAACGCTCAGCGGATCTAATCCTGCCTTGCCGGCATAAGCCATCGCTTCACATACACCGATCATGTTTGAAGCAATCGCAATTTGATTACACATTTTCGTATGCTGACCGGCTCCTGCTTGTCCCTGCAAAACTATATTTTGCCCCATCAATTCTAGTATGGGACGAACGGTCTCAAAAGCTTCTTGATCACCTCCGACCATAATGGTTAAGCGTGCTTCCCTAGCTCCGATATCTCCTCCTGATACAGGAGCATCCAATGCATACATTCCCTTTTGTTTTGCAGCTTGATAGATTTCCTTAGCTAAAGATGGAGTGGATGTTGTCATATCAAGCAAATAAGTTCCGGTCCTAGCATGTCGAAGAATTCCCCCGTCTCCGAGATATGTTTCCTCAACATCGGACGGATAGCCAACCATCGTAATAATAACTTGGGCTTGGGCTGCAAGCTCTGCAACGGATTCTTTCCATACGGCTCCCTCTTGAAGCAAGGTTTCGGCTTTTGATTTTGTGCGTGTATAAACTAATACTTGATAGCCTGCGCGTAACAGATGCCCTGCCATACTCTTCCCCATCACGCCAATCCCAATAAACCCAACCACACTATTCTTACCTAACGTCATCTTATCTTCTCCCTTTCGGATAAGCATTTTCTTCTTGATTATAAGGAAGATCTAACCTAGAGACAATCCAATAGCGCCTATAACCAGTTCATAATGGCACATTTACACAGGTCCATCATAAACTTACATTAATAGGAGGATAAGTTGGAGGAGTTGTCATCTCAACATGAATAAACCAATCATCGGAATCTTAACTTGGAGACAAGGGGTTCGTTTTGAAGAACCTACTTATCTTCGCCAGTTAATCCTTGAAGGGCGTTCATTAGGTTGTACCGTATTTTTATTTTCCCATGAAGATGTATTGGAAAATAAAAAAAGAGTAAGAGGGTTTATCCCTTCCACCAATGGATGGGTAAGTCAAATCTACCCTTGGCCTGATATTGTGATTGATCGTTGCCGAAAAGGCGAACCTGGTTATCTTGCCTTACGAAGACAAAAGGATCTATTTGTTTATGCGAATAACACCTACACAAACAAATGGAACGCAACACAACTATTTTCTCGCGAGGAAGAACTCAGATCTTGGATTCCAAAGACAGTAGAGTATTCTCCTAATCATTTGCAACAGATGCTAAAAGAATTTCCTTTATTGTATATAAAGCCAGGGAATGGAACTGGTGGAAGAAGTATTTTAAAAATTAGTCATGACGGGACGAAATATTCCTTGCTTGGGAGAGCTCGTAACCTTAGAACAAAGTCAGCCTCTTTTTCGACGGCGGCTTCCCTTATCTCAGTTGTAAACCGTTGGGTCAATAAGGAATGTATTCGCAAAGGAAATTTCATGATTCAACAAGGATTGGATCTCGCTTTAATTCCAGACCGCGTGGCAGATACCCGACTGCTGATTCAAAAGAATGAGGTTGGCGAATGGTGCATTACCGGATCAGGTGTACGTGTTGGTCCAAGGAAGAGCCCCACCTCTAACTTGCACAATGGAGGAAAACCAGTAAAATTTTCAAAGTTGATGAAAGAACGCTTCGGTGAAGAAAAGGCAGAAAGGATTAAGGATGAATGTAAGCTCTTGGGCTTTACTGTCGTTAAGACCATCGAGAAGCACTTTGGAAGTATGATGGAATTCGGACTTGATATTGGAATTGATGTGAACGGTAGGGTTTGGCTTATTGAGGTAAACCCTAAACCAGGACGTGATATTTTTAAGGAACTCGGTAGACCTGAACTCTATAGAAAGTCCGTCCAGCGCCCACTCCAATATGCTCTCCACTTAGTCAAAAACAAACAAGAGAGTTCAGGTCCGATTGCCACTCTCGTAAGTCAAGAAGAAAAAGAAAGCAATGAGGAGAAAGCGGAAAACAACTAAGGAAGTTTGTGGAAAACAGAGTCCTTTTCAGGAAAAAGGGCTCTGTTTTTATTTTTTTTCAGGCCTAGAGCCCTAGAAGATCCCATCATAAATTTACTACCAGACCCTCAAGCTGCCATACCTTCCAATTGTTAAAGTTTTATCCATCATTTAACCCTTATTCGACAATCTGCGACATGGTATCTTTTTTACAAAGACCTACCAGTCATGGTACCAACATGAAATACAGCTAAGGAAAGGACGAATTCCATGAATAAGAAAAAACTATTAAATATTGCCCTTGCTGGAACAATTGCTCTAAGCGCATTATTTACCTTCACTCCAACTAGCTATGCCTCTTCGTTTGGGGAGGATCTTGCCTCTAGAGCCGAAGCGTATATTGGAACTAAGATAACGAATTTTGGTTCTGGTGACTTTGTGTCTCATGTATTCAAAAGAGAGGGTTTGCCAGTTCCAGCAAATTTGATGAACTTAAGCCAACAAGGGGCCCTCATAAAAGACAAAAGCAAACTAAAATCAGGTGATGTCGTTTTCTTTGGGAACAGCGGAACAGATCTTATAGCTGCAGGTATCTATACAGGTGAAGGAGAATTCGTGGTTGCTTATAAGACCTACGGAACAGTCCAAGAAATACCAATGAATTCACCGGTTGTGAAGAATCACTTTTTAGGGGCTAAACGAATTACTCCTGAGAAAAAGAACAGTTTCAACCCATCATCACCAAATACATCCGTATTAGCAAAGAATATCATCCAAACTGGACATAAGTATCTAGGGGTTAAATACAAGCTTGGAGCTGAGTATGAAAACACAGGTCGTTTTGACTGTTCTTCTTTCGTTCAATATGTCTACAAAAAGAATGGTATTCAACTCTCCCGCGGTGCAAGAGCACAATTCCAGGATGGAAAGAAAATTGCTCGTAAGGACCTAAGACCTGGAGACTTGGTATTCTTCTCGACTACAAAAACAACGAAGTACTCAAAGGATTCCATTAAGCGTATTGGCCATGTTGGGATCTATGCAGGAAACAATAAAGTATTACATACCTACGGTGACGGCGGAGTTAAATACAATGATATGTCTAAAGGCTGGTGGGACAAGCATTATGTGGCTGCTGCACGTGTAATCAACTAATCATACTCATCTGTGAGGGTTCCTTATGGAACCCTTCTCTGTTTAGCTGTTAAATCTCGAAGGAAAGAATTGGACCAGTATAGCTCAACCATTGCCGCCAGAGGGATCTGAGAAGCCTGGAAATCTTTTGGTATTTATACAAGTGTACGAATGAATTAACATATGTTGTGTGCCCTTTCAATACTACTCACTAGGTGCCAGCGATGACTACTAGGAAATAAAACAAAGAGAGGATTGAAAGTGTATGAAAAAATTACTCAAACTCACACTTGCGAGTATCGTCTTTTCAACTACGATATTTGGATTTACAACTAACATTTCTGCGAATACAGGAAGTACAAGCTCTTCTTTGCAGAGTGCGCAAATTACAAGTACTACGCAGAACGTTAGATCAAATATTATCCGTACCGGCCATCGTTTCTTAGGCGTTCCTTACCGATTGGGGGCAGAATATGAAACTTCTCGCCGTTTCGATTGTTCCTCTTTTACACAATATGTTTACAAGAGGAATGGGATCTCCCTTCCTCGTGGGGCGCGGGCACAATATAACCACGGGGTAAAGGTAGCTAGGAATGATCTAAGACCAGGTGATTTAGTATTCTTCTCAACCAAGGCTACCTTAAAATACTCGCGTTATTCGGTTAAGCGCATTGGCCATGTTGGAATCTACGCTGGTAAAAACCGTGTTCTGCATACCTATGGAAAAGGTGGCGTAAAGTATAATACGATGTCTAGCGGATGGTGGGACAAGCATTATGTTGGAGCTGTCCGAGTAATTCGCTAAAACAAAAAAGGGTCGACATAGGTTTTTTATCCTATATCGACCCTTCCTATTTCTTATACGGATGCTGTCTGCTTCTCTTCCATCTTGTCTAGTTCCTTCAAGATATGCCTTGCAATGTGTACTCCACAGGCACCAGCTTGAGCCAATCCACGCGTGATCCCTGCACCGTCTCCTCCTGCATACAATCCTTGAATTTCTGTTTCAAAGTTAGAAGATAAATACGGACGAGCTGAATAAAATTTAGCCTCTACTCCATAAAATAACGTATGATCGCTCGCGATTCCTGGTGTTACATGATCTAGAGCCTCTACCATCTCAATTAAACTCTTCATCGTATTATAAGGAAGGACTAGACCCAAGTCGCCTGGGATAGCCTCTTTTAACGTTGGTTCTAAGAATCCTTCTTTCATACGCTTTTCTGTGCTTCTACGTCCGCGCTTAATATCGCCAAATCGCTGAACGATAACGGATCCACTGGACAAGTCATTGGCACGTCGTGATATTTCTTTTGCATATTCGTTCGGCTTGTCAAACGGCTCTGTAAAGACATGGGAAATCAGTAGAGCAAAGTTTGTGTTTTCACTACCCAAATTTTTATCTTTATAGGCGTGTCCGTTGGCTGTCATAACACCACTATGATTCTCAACGACAACATGACCGCTAGGGTTGGAACAAAAGCTGCGAACGACTTGGTCTGTCGAAGACTTAAATATAAATTTTCCTTCGTACAAGTGGCGATTGATTTCCTCCATAACCACATCAGAAGTTTCTACCCGAACTCCGATATCTACTTGGTTGTTAAGAAGCTTTAGCCCCTTCTTCTTCATGATATTACCAAACCACTCCGAACCATCACGCCCCGGAACGATGACAACTTTACGCCCAGTAATCACTTCACCGGACTTCAGCTCCACACCCTGAACGACTATACCGCCTTCCGTTTTCTCTGTAAGAATATCAGCGACCTCTGTTTTAAAACGCATCGTAATCTTCTGTGCAATGTACTCAGAGATGCTTTTAAGGATCTCGAGGTTCTGTTCGGTTCCCAAATGACGAACATTCGCACGCAATAGCTTTAGACCTACTGCTGCACCCCTTCTTTCAATTTCCCTTACAGCAGGGGTCGTAGGATCCGTCACGTCTAATGTAGCCCCATGCTTCAAGTTAATCTGATCCACATATTTAATTAAATCAAGCACCTCGGATGGTGTGAGGTAATCCGTCATCCATCCGCCAAATTCTGTTGTAATATTAAACTTTCCATCAGAGTAAGCGCCAGCTCCTCCAAAGCCGTTCGTAATGGAACAGGCTGGAAGACAACCACTAAAGTCCTTTCGACCAGCTGGAGGTGGACATTTCTTTATTTTCTTTTCGAGAATCGGACAGCGTCGTGAATAAATATCATGGCCTTTATCTATTAAAAGAACTTTTAATTCTGGATTGTTTTCTATCGTTTCATAAGCAGTGAAAATTCCGGCAGGTCCTGCTCCTACAATAATGACATCGTACATCATGTTTTACGATCTCCTTTGTTGTATCATAGTTGTTTGGCTTGCGAGAAAAAACGAACAAATTTCCACAAGCCTTCTCTATTATACATGCATCCGGAGAAGAATCAACCCAAAACCCGAATATTCTTTTTGGAAACAGCTAAAATTATACGCATAGCACCCTGAACTTTCGAGAAATGGAAAAATTCATGCTACAATATGTCATAGAAATTTCTTGCTGGAGGGCGATGAACATTAAATTTAAAGATTTTCTCCATCTCTTACGATGGGCAAACCCACCTATAGGGGCAATCGTTGCCGCTGGCGTACTCAGTATCGTTTCTACGATTGCAGGTCTTATTGTTCCTTTCTTAACGAAAGATGTTGTAGATTTAGTTTCAGCTCAGAGCGTTAATCGCCATCTGTTCATCTTACTGGGTATTGCTTTTTTAATTCAAGCTGTAACGTCAGGGCTGTCTTTATATCTATTAGCTTATGTTGGGCAACTCACGGTAGCTCGATTGCGCAAGCAGTTATGGAATAAGATTTTGTCTCTTCCGATTCCTTTCTTTGATAAACAGCGGACAGGAGAAACGATTAGTCGTGTCACGGGAGATACAGGAGTAATTAAGGACTTAATCTCCAATCATCTCGTTTCTTTCTTTTCTAGTCTGATTTCGATTATTGGTTCGGTTATTATCCTCTCCTATATTGATTGGCAGATGACTGTTATCTTGCTCATAGCCATCCCTTTTATGGTTTTGTTTGTTCGGCCGATGGGGCGCAAGATCCACCTCATATCTAAGAGATTACAAGATGAAACAGCCCAATTATCCGGTGTGCTTACAGGAGTTCTATCAGAAATTCGCTTGGTTAAGTCATTCAATGCAGAGCGGGTAGAAAGCAAGAACGGAGAAACAGGGATTGAACATTTATTTCGATACAGTATGAAGGAAGCCAAAATTTATGCGGTTCTCTCCCCTATCATGCAAATTTGTATGATGGCCATCCTTGTTGTGATCATTGGATTCGGAGGTATCCGTGTTTCTTCCGGGGTGTTAACTGCTGGAGAACTGGTAGCATTCCTCCTCTACTTGTTTAAGATTATGATGCCTTTCAGCTCTCTTGCTCAATTTTATACAGCTACTCAAAAGGCAATGGGAGCAACAGAACGGATCATTTCCATCTTGGGTCATGAAGAAGAAAAAAGCGAAGAGAACCGTGAAGTGGCCTCCGTCCATCAGCCTATCCGGTTTGAGAAGATCTCCTTTTCGTATCCAGAAAGCGGGGACGTTCTTCGAGGCTTAGATCTTACGATATGGCCTGGAAGGGTTACAGCCATCGTCGGACCAAGCGGTGCTGGGAAGACGACCTTATTTTCGTTATTAGAGCGATTCTATACTCCCCATGAAGGTCGCATCCTTTTAGGGCAAACACCGATCTCCTCCTTTTCCATCAACTCCTGGAGAAAACACCTGGGGTATGTCTCCCAGGATAGCCCCATGATGGCTGGAACGGTACGAGAAAATATCTGTTATGGACTGGAAAGAGAAGTAAGTGAAGCAGAATTAAGAGAAGCATCCGCTCAGGCGTATGCGGATGAATTTATTAATCAGCTGCCTAACGGCTATGATACCGAGATTGGGGAGCGAGGAATTCGCCTCTCGGGAGGGCAACGACAAAGGATCGCCATTGCGAGAGCCCTTCTTCGAAACCCTTCTATTCTCATGTTAGACGAGGCGACCTCTAGCCTTGATAGTGCGTCGGAGCAATTTGTACAAAAAGCACTTCAACATCTCATGAAGGATCGAACCACCCTCATTATTGCTCATCGTCTGTCTACCGTGGTAGACGCTGATCAAATTGTTGTCATGGAGAGGGGGAAAGTGACGGGTCAAGGGTCACATGAACAACTACTAGAAGAACATGCGGTATACCGTGAACTAGCTAAACATCAGTTGAAAGAAGGAGCAGGAGTATAATTATGGGAGAGACAAAAGGCAAAAGCGTGTTAATAACAGGAGCATCCAGCGGCATCGGCTATGAGCTGGCAAAATGCTTTGCTATAGACGGATATCATCTTATTCTCTGTGCCAGAAGGGAGGAAAAGCTAGTCGAGCTGGCACAACACTTGCAGGATTCTTTTCAAGCGAAGAGTTCCATTATTGTTCAGGATCTCGCCGACCCAAGCGCCCCCGCCGAACTACTGAGAAAATTAGAGGGGGACGGGCTGAAGGTTGACATACTTGTAAATAATGCGGGTTTTGGTTTATATGGTTTATTTTCTACGTTAGACACTCAAGAGATTCTAGACATGATTCAAGTGAATATTTCCTCCCTGACCCACTTAACGAAATTACTTCTTCCCGGCATGATGGAAAGAGGTAACGGCAAAATTCTAAACGTTGCTTCAACCGCGGCTTTTCAACCGGGCCCTCTCATGGCGGTCTATTATGCCACTAAAGCGTATGTCCTTTCTTTTTCCGAGGCCTTAGCTAATGAAGTGGAACCGCATGGAATAAGTGTTTCGGCTCTGTGTCCAGGACCGACAGAAACAGGCTTTGAGAAGCGGGCAAACTTAGAGAAGTCCAAGCTCTTCCAAGGGGTCAACATGGATGCCGCAACGGTTGCTCGAATTGGATATGTTGGGTTGCTTCAAGGGAAAACCATCATCATCCCCGGTCTCAAGAACCAGATATTAGCTTCCTCAGTCAGGCTGGCCCCTCGCAAGATGCTCACGAAGGTAGTACGCCGCTTGCAAGAAACAAGAAAATGAGCAGCCTATCCTTTAGGCTGCTCTTCTTTTGACTTCAAATATAATTTGGTTGGGTAGGCTCCATTAAAGCAGGCAAGACAGTGTTCAGGTCCCTTTGGCATCCCCATTCCGATGACCTTCAGCAGGCCTTCTTCACTCAAGAAAGCCAAGGTATCTGCCCCTATGGTTTGACCCATCGCTCGTTCTTCTGCATGACGATTGGCAAAAAGCTCCTCTTTCGTTGGCATATCTATCCCATAATAGCAAGGGTTGCCGACTTTAGGAGAACTGATCCGAACATGTACCTCTTTAGCCCCTGCATCACGAAGAAGCTCCACTATTCGTTTACTTGTTGTACCTCTGACGATGGAATCATCTACAAGAACCACTCTTTTATCTTGCACTAATTCTCTTACTGCACTGAGTTTGAGCCTAACGGCGAGTTCGCGTAATTCCTGAGTAGGTTCAATAAAAGAACGTCCAACATAAGGATTTTTAATTAATCCGATCTCATAAGGAATTCCAGCTTGCTGAGAATAACCTATGGCAGCAGGTATGCTTGACTCAGGAACAGCTACCACTACATCTGCTTCTATAGGGTGTTCCTCCGCCAGAGTTTGGCCAAGTAATTTCCGCACACCCATGACACTTTTTCCTTGGATCACACTGTCCGCTCTTGCAAAATAGATAAACTCAAATGAACAAAGAGACTTTTTCTCTTCTTGAGCAAATCTACCGCCTCGAACCCCTTGATCATCCACTAAAAGCCATTCCCCCGGTTCTACATCCCTCCAGAACGTCGCTCCCACGGCATTTAAGGCACAAGTCTCTGAAGCTGCCACAATAGCATCACCTATCTTCCCTAAGGACAACGGTCTTAATCCGTTACGGTCTAGAGCAATGAGCAATTGTCGCTCCGTCATCATTAATAACGCAAATGAACCATGAATTCTCTTAAGTACATCAGGTATGGCCTCTTCCAAGCTTTTTTTGGCTGATCTCGCAAGGAGGTGGGCAATCACCTCGGTATCTGTTGTGGTCTGAAAAATACTTCCTTGCTGTTGTAATAATTCTCGTTCATACTCCGCGTTCACTAAGTTTCCATTATGAGCTAGGGCTAAATCCCCTTCCCGATATTTGAAGACCAACGGTTGAGAATTATGGAGAAGACTTTCTCCTGTTGTGGAGTAACGCACATGACCGATCGCCATATTTCCCTGAATCTGATCTAGAATAGATCGTGAGAATACTTTTGTTACGAGACCCATACCTCGATGATAACTGAAGGTTTTTCCGTTACTGGCAACAATGCCTGCACTTTCTTGCCCACGATGCTGTAAGGCATGAAGTCCATAATAAGTCAAATCGGCTGCCTTGGGATGATTAAAGATCCCAAAGACACCGCATTTTTCTCTCATCTCATTTCCCACGTTTTTTTGTCCCCCTGCCTTACTTTTCCAGCTAGCTATAGTAACAGTATCCTTAATTTCTCTAGAATTTATAAGTCTAGTGCAGAAATTCAAGAATTAATTGGTTCGTTTCTTGCGATTTCTCTTCATGGAGAAAATGACCGCACTTTGGCAGTACAATAAACTCGGATTGAGGTAAATCTCGATGGAGTTGTTTGGAATGTTCCATAGGAATGACGAGATCATGCTCTGCAGCCAAGATTAAAGAAGAATGAGTTACCTGATCATACTGATCTTTACACTTTCCAAAGTCAAACTCCCGAAGCATAGTCAGATAAGATTCTTCAAACCCTTGTGTGTAAATGGGGCTGAGATATTGCTTGATCTCTTCATCAGATAGAACGTTAGGGTCGTGATAGGCTCCCTTAAACATCTCTGCTAGTACTTCAACTCGTAGATATTTACTTTGGATATACGTCTTTATGAACGATTTATAAGGGAGATGCCCGAGCATCTTTACCCATAACGGAAGCCTGTCTCGGTACCCGGAGCTCCCGACGAGTATCAGCTTTCGGATCAGATCAGGATGCTTCAAACATAATCGCAGCCCTATTTCTCCTCCCATGGAGCTTCCCACATAATCCACTTGGCCCAAGCCCAGCTGAGAAATAAAGCTTGCCATTATTTTGACATGGTGGTCAATGGAATAACCAGGTCCCACTGGCTTCTCAGAAAAACCAAAACCCTTAAGATCAACCGCAATGACACGGAATTGCTTCGCTAATTCATCTAGATTATGTCTCCATGTAAAAGAATAAGCTCCCAATCCGTGAACTAACAGCAATGGGGAACCTTTTCCCTTTTCTACATAGTGAATACGTACGCCATCAATTTTAATAAAATTCCCTTTCCAAATAAGCTTCGACTGCTGAGATTGGTGTAATTGTGTAATAGTCGTTTTCATCCTTACCATCCGCTTTAGTTAATATTTAAAATAAGTATACCCAAGACGTCCCTCATCCAATTAAAATCCCGCATTGATAAATGTACGTATCCCGCGTTATACTTAGATTAAGAACAAGTGTTCCTATTTATGAAAGGAGGATCAAACAAGGTGAAATTCCTTCCAGAAAGAGAACAAAAGCTTCTCTCCCAATATGTCTACATCCCTCTCGTTCTTCATGTTTTCAATCGTGACCGGGGTCTTATTACCGATTCCTTAATCAAGCTGAAGGAGCCTTATCTCGCAATAATTGAGGAGGCATCTCTACGCGTAGAAAAGGACTATGGCAGCATTAAGAAAGCCCTTCGAGACCGAGGGGTAAAAATCTATTCTGAAAAACGAACCGAGGAGGGAGTAGAGCTGCGCTATTTCTACCAAGGATATCATCACCAGGCCGAATATAAGTGGGAATTTGTCCGCAGCGAGGTCCTATACTGGATGCACTGGTATCTCAAGAGAACGCCTCTACCACTCCCAGCTCGATAAAGAAGCAGCAAGATGTATCGGCCCTTCGTATTCTTCTTGCGCTTGTATGACTAGTAACTGCTGATCTCCATAGTGAGGAAGGTGAGTTAAAATTAATTGTTTAACTCCTGCCTGGCGAGCCAACTTTCCAGCTTCTCCTCCCGTCATATGCCCAGATACTTTACCCTTTTGCTCATTATATAGACTAGCTTCACAGATCAGGAGATCAGCTCCCCTCGAAAATTCAACCAACTCATCACTCCAACTTGTATCTGCCGTGTAGATCAGCGTGTTCCTTTGATCGGAAAATCTCATAGCTAGGCAGTAGGCAGCATGATTGGTTGGACAGAAGTCCACCTGCCAAGGCCCGATATGAATAGGTTGATGTGCCGATACCTGTACACCCTGTGTATAAGAATTATAAGTTAAAGAGGAGAATTGGTTACCCTCCTCTTGATGAGCATATATGGGTAAGGGAACGGAGCGGTTTCCAAGAATCGTCTGGATGAGCGTAGCGTATTGAAGGCATCCGATATCGGCTATATGATCATGGTGAAAATGAGAAAGGATCAATGCATCAAGCTGTTCCACTTTTATCACTCGCTGTAATTGAGCCAAAACCCCACTTCCACAATCGATTAAAAGCCGAAAATCATCCTCCTCAAGTAAAAATGAGGTTGTCGCCGAACCAGCTTCAGGGTAGGCCCCCCACGTTCCAAGGCAAGTCAACTTCATGAGCACTCACTCCTTATCTTTATGAAAAAACCCCACGAACAGATTTTCTTAAGCTGTCTCATGGGGTTCTCTTATAAACTATGATCCTACTTTGTTTCTTGAATTTCAACTTTGCTTTGATCTTGCAAGAGAGTTTGTCCCTTAACTACAATTATATCGTTTGCAGATAAGCCCGTTTTTATTTGGGTCCATTCACTCGTCTCTTTACCGGTTGATACTTCTACTTTCTTGGCTATATCTTCTTCGACTAAGAAGACATAACGCTTGCCTTGTTCCTCTAGGACAGCCTTACGTGGAACTACAAGGGACTTAACCTGCCCCTTAGTTTGACTTGATAACTTAACATCCACAACCATGTCAGCTTTCAGCTCACCCGTAGGATTCGGTATGGATATCTCAATAGGATAAGCTTTTAATTGAGAATCCATGACAGGGCTTACCGCCGTTACCGTCGCCTCTTGCTTTTTCTGAAGTGCTGGAATCTCCAGATTAACCTTCATTCCCATTTTCACGGAGATCATTTCATTTTCCGAAATATGAGCCTTCACCAGCATAGGATCAATATTTACAATTTGTACAACAGGTGCTTGGGGAGAGGCCATCTGTCCCGTGGCTCCTTGTACCAGCGAGATGATTCCCGATATAGGTGCTTTTACGGTAGCATTCGCTAATTGATCTTTTGCATTCTGTAGGCTCACTTGAGCCTGTTGAACGGAAGCCCTAGCCACTTCCACTCCCGTTTTCCCTTGAACATTTTGTAAAGATTTCTTTGCATTGTCATAAGAAGATTTCGCATTAGCAAGTGTTGTTTCTGCATTCTTCAAGGCTAATTCAGCATTCTTAAGCGCAGTCTCTGCTTTTTCCATCTCGATAGTAGGTACCGCTCCCGCTTCAAACAATTGTTTGATTCTTTGTTCATTGGCCATCGCATCTTGAAGCGCTTGGGTGGCTTGAGCCAACCCATTCTCAGCCTGGATGATGGCATTATTGGTTTGAACAACTGTTCCCTCCGCTTGATTAATTCCTTGACTTGTACTACTTTCACTTTGCTTTAAATTCGCTACGGCCACATCATAGCCGGCTTGGGCCTGCTTGACGGCATTGGCTAAATCTGCTTGATCAAGTGTGAATAGGATATCTCCTTGGGTTATCTGCTGCCCTAGGGTAACGTGTATTTTACTAATCTTTCCGTTAACTTTTGGTGACACCTGAACGGTCTCATTCGGAGCTAGCTTACCACTGATCCCTGCCTTTTCCTCAACCGTTCCTTCTTTCACAGTTTCTACTTGGACAGGCACAGCCGCCGTCTCACTTGCTTGGGAAACTTCTTCTTTTTTCGAACACCCTAATACACTTAGGGATAACGCAAGCATGAAAACTAGCGATGTCAATCTCATATTCTTCATTTCTTCCTTCCCTCCCTCAATTACAACTGTACGTTCTGTTCTACTGAATCAGCTTTTTTCTTTCTATTCTTCCGATTACGCCATTTGAGTCCAATATCATCAAACCACGTATAGACCACAGGGATGAGAATCAAAGTAATTAAGGTAGAGAAACTCAGACCAAATGCTACAACAATCGCCATGGGTGCCTGACCTTCATTCCCAGAACCCCCTCCAAAGGCCAAAGGCAGAATAGCTAGAATGGTAGATAAAGTGGTCATAAGAATGGGGCGCAAACGTACAGGCCCGGCCTCAAGCACTGCTTGATCCCTTTCCATACCTTGTTGCCTTAATTGATTAATATAGTCAATTAGAACGATAGCATTGTTTACTACGATACCGATTAGAAGTATATAACCAATAATTGCCATTACACTTAGTGAATGACCCGTCACAGCAAGACCAACTACCACACCAATGAACGTAGGCGGAATTGAAAACATGATAATAAATGGACTAAACAGAGATTCAAACTGAGCTGCCATAACCATATAAACAAACACAATAGCTAACAGCATAGCGAGCCCGAGCTTCATAAAAGAATCTGTCATTTGCTGATTCTGCCCACCGTACTGCAGTTGATAGCCTTCCGGCAGGTTAAGACGGTTTAGCTTTTCCTCAACGTCTCTGGTTATAGAACCCAAATCACGTCCAGCAATATCTGCCGTAATCTGGACCTCACGCGTCTGGTTCGCTCTCCTGATCGTTTGAGGAACATCCTCTTTCACAATTGAAGCTACAGAGGATAACGCTACGGACGCTCCTTGCGGAGTCGTAATTCGCAACCTTTCTAAATAGGTTACATCCTGTTTAAATTCTGCTGGCAACTTTAACTTCACGTCAATTTCGTCATCCCCTGTACGATACTGAGTGACCTTCTGACCATCAAAGGCCGTTCGAACGGAATTTAACACTTGGCCCGTTGTCAGCCCATATTGGCTAAGTCTCTTGGGATCAACCACGATTTGAAATTCTTGCCCCGTAGAATCTAATGAAGTCTTCACATTGAAGGTTCCTTCCACCTGTTCTACTTCAGCAACAATAATGTCTGCAATATCTTTTAAAACTTCAAGATTGTCTCCGCGCAGGTTAAGTTGCAGAGGAGAACCTGTCATCCCTCCACCCTCCTGAGCTTCTGTTACATTAATTTCTGCATCAGGAATAAAGTTAAGTTTCTCTCGAAGCTCCATCATCACTTGCTCTGTAGAACGAGTTCGCTCTTGAAGGTCAACAAGCATAACATCTAGCTGAGCTCTGTTAGATACTCCTGTAGAGAGAGCAGCTGGGCCACCAGATGAACCAATCGAGGTATACACTTTATCTAATTCTGGTATATCTTTCACTACAGCTTCTACTTGCGATACGACATCAGCCGTCTGTTCTAGTACGGTACCATTTGGCATTTTAATACTAACACTCAGTTGTCCTTGGTCCATTTTGGGAATAAACTCCATTCCAACCATAGGCATAAGACCAACTGCGCCTACAAATAGTGCAACCGTCCAAGCAAATACGGTTTTTCTCTTTTTAAGCGCCCACGATAACAGGTTACCATACGTCTTAGACAGCTTCTCAAACCCAATGTTAAACCAGATAACTGGGTTTCTTCCTTTATAGGTTCCTGAATGGTAGATGGATTCATCTGGAACGGTCTTAATCCATCGAGAGCTTAACATCGGTACAAGCATGATAGAAACGACTAATGCCGCGATGTGTGAGAAGATGACCGTTAAGGCCAGCGGACCAAAGAGCTCAGCAGCTATTCCATCCACAAAAATAATCGGAACAAAAACAACGATTTGGGCTAGGGCAGATGCCATAACGGCATTCCCTACCTGTTTCGAACCTTCTTTCGCAGCCTCTAACATCCCTTTCCCTTGTTGACGCAAACGGAAGATGTTCTCGAGTATGACGACGGCAAAGTCAACTAAGGATCCTAATCCGAGCAACAATCCACTTAAAGAGATAAGGTTAATCGTTTGCCCAGAGAAATACATCATCGAGAATGTGGCCACGATAGAAATCGGAATTACAATGGATACAACTAAGGTTGATCTAGCGCTATTCAAGAATAGATACAATACCAATATAGCGAAGAGACCTCCCAATACAGCATGTTCCGCTACTGTGTTAATAGAGTCCTTAATATATTTTGATGTGTCTACGATCACGGTTAACTTAAGATCATCTGGGAGGTCTGTCCCCAGTTTCTCAATCTCCTTGTGAACCATCTCAGCTACTTGTACGGTGTTCCCGCCTGATGCCTTCGTAATTGATAATCCGAGGCTTGGTTCTCCATTTAAGTACGTTAACTGCGTAATATCGGCTAATTTATCCGTAACCACCGCGACATCTTTTAACGGGATACTGCCTCCCGGCATAGAAAGAGGAGTTTCGGCAATGCTCTCAATGTCTTTAAATTCCCCTTGCACACGAATACTCAGTTTTTCGTCCCCCAGCTTAACGGAACCTGCGGAACCGGAAAGGTTAGACGAGGCAAGAGATTGTCGGATTTGATCTACTGTGATGCCATATGTCTCTAACTTTAACGGATCAAGCATGACTTCAACCAAGCGGTCTTGTCCACCGATCACCCCAACAGAAGCAACTCCATCAATACGCTCTAGTCTAGGCTTAATCATATTATCCGCTACGGATTTTAGATTCGCTGTATCCTCACTTCCTGTCAACGCCAGAGTGACGACAGGCTGAGCGTTCGGGTCAAAACGAAGAATTTGTGGTGTATTAGCTGAGTCAGGCAGCATACCACGGATTAAATCTACCTTATCTCTCATATCTAAGGTAGCTTGGTCTAAGTCTGTCCCCCAATTAAATTGAACGATAACCTGCGAAGCTCCTCCAACAGAATTAGATGAGATCTGATCTATATTCGATACAGAAGCGAGTGCTTCCTCAATCGGTTTCGTAACTAGCTTTTCGACTTCTGCTGGTGTACCTCCATCAACACTCGTGACTACTACAGCAACAGGAAGATTCAACTCCGGATAAAGGTCTACCGCCATCTTTGGAAATGAAACAAAACCAAATATTAGCATAGCCACGATGATCATCCATACCGTGACAGGGCGGCGTAGCGATAACTCAGAAAGATTCATTACTACTCACATCCTTTCCTATTAGACATTCAACTTCACGTGTTCTTCAAGATAGTTTTGCAAGATGGACAAGGAATCAACGATCCGATCCTCTTCCTCCTTTGTCATACCCTTAAAGATTTCTTGAAAAAAATCTGGACTCATAAAAGGATCTGTACTATGAAAGGCTAAGCACTTTTCCGTCATTCGAACAAAGACAACGCGTTTATCAGAGACGTCTCGAAAACGTTCGACCAACTCTTGTCGTTCTAACCGGTCTATGATGCCCGAGACTGTACTATAGGAGAGATCTACAGCTTTACTAATATCGCCTATTGTTTTAGCTCGATCTTTTATCGTATCTAGAACAATAGCCTGTGGAATCGTAATATGTCGTTTCTTGAGCTCATAGGCCACAATTCCCATGAAAGTCTGATTGAGACTCATGAGCCGTTTGGCTAAATGTTCCAAAGGTTATACCCCCAATCTTTCGTCAAACAAAATTTTTCTATCACGAAATATTTACACCACGAAATATATCATACTGTTGAATATATTTCGCGTCAAGAAATAAATCCTGACCTGTTAGGGGCTTAAGAGTATACTAAGATATGGTAGGCGCACAGCGGCAGGGGGAAATCGCGCAGTCCTGTCAGGATGCCAGCCTTATTCGGACAGCTCCAGGGGTTTAACGCGAGCTCCTGTCAGAAAATTAAAGAAGGGCTACTCTCAACCTAGCAGTTGAGAGTAGCCCTTCTTTTAAAACTTTGTTTTTGGTCAGCCCCTTTAATGGTCACCATGATTTCCTTTACTTGGGTTGGTAATCACAAAGCCCTCTTGAGGAATGTATAAGTAATCGATCTTTACACCATCTAACATATCTTGCGTCTTATCAAGCAGTACATCAATCTCTTTATCTGTCTTTACAATTACGTCATTTTCCGTCGGTTCATCCATACCTATACCATAATGGGCATGGTCCCCATGAGCATGAGTAACGGCGACACGGAGCATTTTCCCTTCTGTATCCTCTTTAGCCATAATTTCTTTTATTTTTTTTGCTGCGTTTCTGGTAATCTTACACTTCATATGATATTCCCTCTTTTCTCCATAGACGTTCTGTATCATTATAAGAAAAACTCCTGTCGAAGTAAAATCAAAGCAGCTGTAAGACTTACACCATTACATTTTTAGTAGACGGAGTCCGTTGAGTATAACCAAAATCGTGCTGCCCTCATGTCCTATGACACCCAGTGGTAGAGCTAACTCATAGGCAAAGTTAGAAATGATAAGCAGTAAAATAACAGATAAAGAGAACACGATATTTTGCTTAATCACGCTTTTTGCTCGCTTGCCTAGTCGGATAGCGGAAGGAATTTTTTCAAGATCGTCATTCATAAGAACTAGATCCGCGGTTTCTAATGCCACATCGCTGCCCGTCGTCCCCATTGCAATTCCTACTGTGGCAGTCGCCAAGGCAGGAGCATCATTCACTCCATCCCCAAGCATAGCTACTTTTCCGTATTTTTCCTTTAATTTTCTTACCATTTCCACCTTTTGTTCAGGCAATAATTCAGCGTAAAAATCATCCACCCCTGACTGTTCAGCAATAACTTGCGCTGTACCTTCTCGATCTCCTGTCAACATGATAACTTTTATGCCTTGTTTCTGTAACTGCTTTACAGCTGCCAATGCATCCGGTCTAATGATATCTTGAATCCCCATAATGCCAGCTAAGCCTTTTGTATTTTGGATAAAAACTACCGTCTTCCCCTCACTTTCCAACCTTGATGCGAGTTCCTTTCCCTCTGCAGTTACTACAGAAGGTTCCATAAACCCACTTTTTCCAATCTTCCAATACTCTCCACTAAATAGAGCTTGAATTCCAAAACCGGTTACAGCTTCTATTTCCTTAGGGCGATCTAGAGAGAGTTGAAGCTCCTTGGCTTTTTCTACTACCGCTTTACTTAATGGATGTTCAGAGAGACTTTCAATTGAACCAACAGCATAAAACAAGTCTTCCTGGCTCATCTGCTGGAAAGTAAAGACATCGGTCACCTTAGGACGGCCATAGGTAAGAGTTCCTGTCTTATCCACCGCTACCACTTTCACTTCTGACAAATTTTCTAAGTGTGCCCCCCCTTTAAACAATATCCCGTGCCTTGCCGCATTAGAGATCGAGGAAAGAACGACAGGCATAATTGATGCTACAAGCGCACAAGGAGATGCTACTACGAGAAACACCATCGCCCGATATAGGGAATCTTCAAAGCTCCAAGAAAGGAAATAAGAAGGGACTAAAATAAGAACTAGGGTTACCCCAATAATCACCTTTGCATAGATCCGCTCAAAATTCTCCATAAAAGTTTGGGAAACAGGCTTTTCACTTTGAGCTTCTTGCACGAGTTGAATAATCTTAGAAAAAAGGGTTGATTCACTCCGACAAGTTACTTCAACGATAAGGGCTCCGTTCTCGTTTAGCGTACCGGCATAAACCTCATCGTTTAGTCCTTTTTCAACGGGTATGGATTCGCCAGTAATGGACGCTTGATTAACCGATGAACGTCCCTCGATAATCTTCCCATCAGATGGAATCCGTTCTCCCGGCTTCACTACCATGAGGTCGCCCACTTGGAGTTGTTCAATCTTAACAACGCATTCTTTACCATCCTTGAGCATTGTGGCTGTTTCTGGCTTTAGATCCATAAGAGAAGCAATATCCTTATAGCTTCTTGCCATAGTATAACTCTCTAAAACTCCACTTAAAGAAAAAATAAAGATGAGGATAGCCCCTTCTAACCAATAACCGATCCCTGCTGCTCCCATTGCAGCGAGTAGCATCAGTAGGTTAACATCGAGCTCTCTTTCTTTGAGAAGCGTGTACAGCCCCTCTTTCGCTTTTACAAATCCACCTACAATATAAGCACAAAGATAAATATAGGGTGACACTTCACTATAATTGAAGTGGTCAAAAAACCATGCAATCATGGTTAATATCCCGCACACCATAGCGGCCAAACCTTCTCCATGCTGAAGTAAAAATGATGTACTTATTCTCGAGTTCGTACGGGGCGAGGAAACAGCCGGTTTTAGATCACTCATACTCGATCCCTCCTGATAATGAATTTCATTTTTTTCCTCCTAAAAAGCACCGATGCTGCTGTCAATTTGACAGCAGCATCCCTAGTTAAGAATGATTATTATTATTTTGTGTATGTCTAATATTGTTGCCTAAAGGAAACTTTATATTACCATTATATGCTAGACCTCAGCTGTTTGTAAACTAGAAATTGACAGAAAGGTTAAAGCCCATTATAATAAGATAAAATAAAAATGATAATTATTATTAATTGAAGGTGGTAACCATGAATATCGAGTTACTTGAAATCGGCTTGCTGTCCTGTCTCATTGTCGCTCTTCCATTTCTCATGCGAAGCTTCCATAACACCTTAAAATAAGAAGCCGGGTCCCCTACGTACATAGGAGCACCGGCTTTTTTACTCTTCTTTCGCTTCAAAAAAATTGGGAGCTGCAGCAAAACCTGCGCTCCCAACTCTATTTATTTAATCATCTCTAATGGACAAGATGACTCGAATTTATATTTAGTATGGCAAGAAGGACACTTGGCATAGATCTCAAGGTCTGCTTTCCTCCCCTGATCCACTGTAAAGAATGTACTTGCTATAACTACTTCAACTTGACCTTCTTGATTTGGTTCCTTCGAAATAGCTGCAGACCAGGTAAACTTCCCTTTGCATATGAGACAAGTATGAGCCCCTTCAATTGTATTAACTGCCATAAAAACGCTCCTTTCACCTATCAGACTCTACATATTTCGACAATAATCGCATATCTCCTCCTAAAGGCTTAATATTTCACAATTTCGCCATAAGAAGGCTTAAAGTTGAACAGCTTGACTCTTAAGACAGGGTTTGTCATCATAAGATAAAGCTACTGTTTCAATCCATAAATATTGGGGGAAGCTCATGGAAGCACTACGCTGGGAAATACCAGGAAAAACAACGTATCCTCTTGAACAGAATGGTTTAACTTATCAGGTTGCTTTTGAAGGTAATACAGTACAAGTCTATGAAGATGGGCAACTCCTTATTGAAGAAGACCTAAGTGAAGAAGTGCTAAACCACCACCGAAACCCCTCCGTTCCACTTGAGAACCAGCTGTTATCTTGGGCACAGATGGTACTGAATCAGTTTATCCAGCCTTGCGGGCAATGTAGACAGGTGAGGCTATCCTTTCCTCTTGAACTAACTACCCTTGCTCATCTTGCAGGTTTTTACGAATCTCAAGGGATTCATTCTATTTGCCCATCTTGTACCATAGCAAAAGAACGTGAACTCGAAGAACAAGGTAAGACTATGAAGGAGTCATTCCTTAGAGGTGAATTGCAAATCCTCGGTGGGACGGAAGAAGAAATTCAAAGAATCCTGAATTCGGCAGCCTCTCTGTCCATCCGCCATTATATCCAATCACTTGGCAAGACTTGGAGAACAGGGATGTTGAAGTTCTCTGATCATCGCTTTTATCTTGTGGCCATGAAAGTAGGAGAGGAACAGCTGGACACCTTCCTTCTTCTTGCACGCGATTCTCACGGGAAACTTGCCTCTCTTCCACCCGAAACAGGTCTGCCTGCACTAGGGTTTCAAGAAGGCGATGAGCTTGAGCTTTTAGCTTTTGAAAAATAAACCAAAAAAGACAAGACTTGAGGTCCCTCTCCCTCATTCTTGTCTTTTTTTTCATTCTGAAGCCACCCAACACATAGAATGTAGTAATGCTTTTCTTCCGCATGGTGAAAGGAGCTTTCTAATATGCATCGGAGTAGGGTCCTTCTATATCAGATTATTTCTCTCTTTCTTTTCTACCTTAATATAATTTTAAGCTTTGCCCTCATTTATACAACAATGGATATTACCCAGATTGGTCCCATTGTAGATCACTATGCTTCTTCCACTCACCAAGAACCATGGTTGGATCGTTTCACCCGTTCATTTTACTTCAGCGCCATTACTCTGCTTTCAGTAGGTTATGGTGATGTTACCCCTATGGGATGGTCTAAAGCAATTGCTGTTATCCAAGCCTTAATTGGATACATCCTCCCAGCAGCTCTTGTCATAAAATATATAATTTTCCCATCAGATTCGATAAAAAGATGGCTTCAAGAAAAAGAACAATCCAAAAATACTCACCTACCTTCTTAAATTTCCAATTATGGGCAGAATAATTGAGGTGAGGTGATTAAAATGACACGTTATGTAGGTCAATTTCGCATGTCAAAAAGTGATAATTTGCTTTATTACTATGAGGATGGCCCTTATAAAGACGTCCTTGCCCATTTAAAGGAACTTACGCAGAGTGAGCCTAAATATATTCGTTCAGCTCGAGCATGGACTGTCCCTTTACCCAAATTAAGCAAGAAGTTGTTTGTAGAACAGCTTGCAGAAAAAGAATGGTCGTTCGAGATGCTTTAGCGGACAAGTCTTAAATTGGACTTGTCCATTTTTCATTTCATATTCTCCCCCTCCCAGGAGATAATAACGATACTTTATTGGGAAAGGGAGAATCCTTGTGACAGATAATACCTTTGTAAGTCAATACCTTATGTCTGTAGGCCTGGATCTAGATGACAATCATCAACTCAAGCAAGTTCATGATGAATATGACGTCTACGTCAATGAAGATTATGTAGGAAAAAAAATACTCCTTACACAAAATGATACCCTACAAGACATTGATCATTTTCTAAAACAAAACGGTTTTGGAGAATTTACGGCTGATTTAACTGGCGATCATTACCGAATCATGCCGACTAACATGGCGGAATCAAATGAAATGAAGGAACAGTTAAGCATCTATTTACAGATCCGTTAATTTCACTTCCCCTCTCGCTTTCACCCTTTTTCTTATGTACAATAAAAATGACTAAAAGAGGGGGATGAGAGATGATTACAATTGTCTTAAAACAACCGGAGCAGCCGCCGACCATTTATCATATCAACGCGATTGAAGAATTAGAAGAAAAGCTGGAGGGCGAGTTCGAAGTCGCCTTCGATGACCAACTAGAAGGAATTAGCATTCTTGTCAATGAAGAAGTACGTGGCTTGAAGCCACACAACTTTACCATTGAAACTGATGGTTCACATGACTGGGTGTATGGTACAGCTATATTTACTCGTATAGAGGAGGGAAGCCTCCAATCTCTTACAGAAGAGCAGATCAACACCATTAAAGAATATTTCTCGAAAACTCGAGAATACAAGTAACCCAGAGGAATCCCCTCTGGGTTATTTATACGTATAGTCAAAAAGAGTAGGACTCTTCTCGTATTTTTCTTCGTCACTGTCTTCATAATAGGGCATGTGATCTTCATAAGCAGCCTTGGCGATGGAAACGGCATCGTCAAAGTGATCGAACAAGCCTAGATTCTTCATCTTTCCGTTTAAAGAAATCTGTACCCGCCATTGTCCGGTTTTCTTATACCAAGAAACCCCTCTAACTCCACTTGTATTATTTCTGTGTATTTTTCTATTTTGCATGTTTTCACCGGGAGAAACAATTCTTAAATTCTCCCTTTTATTATTAAGAGAGTTCCGATCAATATGGTCAACAACCATTCCTTCTGGACAATCCATAATAAAACGATGGAGTAAGATGGTCTTGTTGACTCCGCCTCGTCGGTCTTTTCCATGGATATAGTATCGCCTTCCAGAATCATCAAAACCTGCGAACCAGGTACCTGGAAAGGATTGGACCTTCTCTAAGTCGTTCGTATCAATCCAAACTTGCAGGTAATATACCTTGTATCGAACAAAGATGATCGTACCTGTCCCACATATCTCATAATCATTCTTCATAGGGGCTAGAACACTCCTCTCCTTGCTCAGGCGCTGCTTATCTTTAATATCTCTCCAAGTTTAAGAATCGCTAATTGATTCTTTTCTAGTCCTCTGCGTTTCCATTCCGTCTGCAAACGGACCATGGCTTCCCAAGGCGTATCGTCCGCCAAACGAAATGTGCTGTAATGCATGGGGATGAAGGTCGTTCCCTTCAGATCAAGAAAAGCTTGAACAGCTTCTTCAGGAGATACATGCTGCATCCCCATAAACCATTCCGGCTCATAGGCTCCAATTGGCATCAAACAGAAATCCACATCAAATCGCTTCCCAATTTCTCTAAAGCCAGGAAAATATCCACTATCCCCTGCAAAATAAATCGTTTCTTTCTTGCTTAAGTCCTTTATTACCCATCCGCCCCAATGAGACGCATTCGTATCCCAAGGGGTCCGTTTAGACCAATGCTGAGCAGGAACAAACGAGATCTCAATATTATTTATTTTCTTTGTATCCCACCAGGTAAACTCTTCTACTCGATTGAATCCTTTATATAAGAATTTCACCCCGAGCCCCTCTGGAACTAAGAAGGAAGGGTTCCCTCGCAATCCTCGAATAGACTTAAAGTGAAGATGATCATAATGGCTGTGGGAGATTAGAACAAGATCAATCTCTGGCATCTCCGATAATCCTATCCCCGGCGGAGTAAGCCGTCCGGCCATCGCCATACGGTTCGCCCAAACAGGGTCTGTTACGATATTCATTCCACCCATCTGAACCAAAAAAGTGGCATGACCAATCCATACCATCGTATTATCTGTTCGATTGGCTTGTAAATAATCAATATTCGGCTGTGGCTCATTAGGAATGACAAAGGAATAATCCTTACTTACCGATCTTCTGGATTTTTGCCACCGAACAAAGTGATCCCATGTCCGTTTATTTGGTGTTTCATCCATGTTTGAGAAGCGTTTACGACGCATCGTGACGAATAAGTCCCTCCCTTGCTCTTTCTTTTCTATTATAGTCCAATCGTAAGGATTGTCGATACGCCGGTACCTTATCTTTTAGATACTCTTTAGAAGTAATTTTTTTAAGATGGGGGCAAATTGTTCAGGTAATTCCTCAACTGTTGGCACCATGATATATTCTTTATCATAAATATTTTGCATAGTTTTCTCTTCTTCTTCAGAAATCTCTCCGTTAGATAAAAACATGCCTAGAACTTCTATGCCTTGCCTACGGGTTTGTATCACGGCTTCTTTTGTATCGATGATTCCGTTTTGGTCGTACTTGGCAGCAGCAGGTTCTCCGTCTGAAAAGATAAGCAAGAATTTATTTTTCTCTCTCCTTCTTTTCAATTCCTGTGCAGCCACTCGGATACTAAAACCGTCTCGATTATCCTCTTGAGGTTCTAGTTGCATGATTTCTGCTCCGCTTCTATTATAAATGGATTGGTGAAAATCTTTAATCAAATGATAATAATTCGGCTGATATCCTTCCTTAACTCGGTTGGCGTCTTCCCAGAATCCTGCAATGGTATGAGGAATATTCAACTTCTTTAATACTTCATGGAATAAGGTAATACCCCGTTTCGTTTCTTCCATCTTGTTATGCATGGAGGCAGAACAATCGACTAATAAGGTAAAGACGGCATCGATTTCTTTTGACTGATGGTCTTTTTTATAGAAGACCTTAGGAAAATCATCTAGAACGATAGGAAGGAGGTTTTTGGATAAACGCCCATAAGCTAATCCTTGTCTTGGTTGACTTCGCTTATGCTCAAGTGTATTTTCAATGGTCTTCGATAACTTTCGAATATACGTCTCAACATCGAAGAGATACGCTTGATACAATTGTTCATCGTCTATACTCGGTGTTGTGGCCTCTTTCAAGATAAGCACAGCATCTCTATTCTCTTCCCCGTAAGAGGCCCTTCCCCCCATTGCAGGATTATCTATCTTATTTAATTCCGCCTCCATCTGGTTATAGTTTTTCTTGTCGCTAGCTCTTGTTTTCCCTTGGACTGTCCCCATCGCTTGGTCTCCATCTTCCGTCCCTCTTATCGCATTTCCTAGCATTTCCGTTTGAGTTCCACTTTCCAAATCAAACTGTAAAAAAGCTCGAGACTGCTCGCCTTCCTTAGTTTCTCCATGCCATTTTGGCATTTTCTCCTGCTTCGCTTCTTCTGAATCTCTGTGATGATCATCTTGATTATTGTTTTTCAGCTTACTCTGGCGCTTCAAGTCATCAAAGGAGATGCCTTCCTCTTTAAGCTGAGATTGAAGGAAAGGGAGAATAAAATACTCATTCAAACTATCCTTGTTGGTCAGATCAGATAAACTTGCAACAATGCGTTCAGCAATTCGGGACACCTCCTGAGTCCTTCTTGATTCAAAGGATTCATATAGGGTAGGCTTAATGCCCTCCAGCTCCATCTGCTGTCGGTTGCTTATATCTGCAAAATATGGATCCGGCGAATCGGCCTGAAGAGTTAGATAAATAAGGCAAAACATCGCATCTAAGTGGTATCCACGACTAAGGTTTACCGTTAATTGACTTTCAAAGTACTTCTGGTATTCTTTCTTACGAATCTGAAACCATTTTGAGGTACCGGGTCTTTTCTTTTTACAGATTTCTTCTAGGCGCATATCTTCTAAAAGCGTAAATACCTGAATGGCAAATTTATTTAACCGGTACTCTTCTATTTGTCTTACATATCGATACACTTCTCTTGCATCTGTATATTTTACAGTCCCTATTGCTCGGAGATAAATATCTGTTTTATACCCCGCTTCTCTCTCCAACGGCAGAAGGTTATCCCAGAAGTGGCTTGCTGTCATCACTTTATTTTCTAAATCAAGATAATGGCCGTAATCAAATTTAAACTTTAATTCTGGAAATCCTGTCAGCACACCGGCCAAATCCTGCAGCTGCATAAACAACCCTGTATCTACTTTTTTATTATTAAAAACAATATATTTCATTTTTTCGTCACCCTTTGTTTAAAACAAGGTTTCGGCAAGGTTCTGAATAAACTCTCTTTCTTTTTCCTCTTCCATCTTGTCGGCAATGGCTCTCTTTACTGCACGAAGTGGTGGAATAACTGTACTCAAATCACAAGCGTCTAAAAGGGCTCGAATGGAAGCTGCTTCTTCTGATACCTTCCCTTGACTAGCCGCAAGGATTAAATCCTCCGATAATTGAACATATAAACGAATAATGGACTCATCTTTAAGCAAGCTGTTTGTACGAATGAGAGTTCTTAACTCCTCACCTCTAAGATAAGGAACATCAATTACGATAAAACGGTTCATGAGTGCCTCGTTCAGTGGTACGGTTCCAATGTAACCCTCATTGATCGCGGCAATAACTCCGAATCCGCTCTTCGCTTTTACTACATCGCCCGTATACGGATTAGTAATCATCCTGCGGTAATCCAACACGCCATTAATGAGGGGAAGGGTCTCAGGCTTTGCCATATTTACTTCATCAATATATAAGAAATGACCGTGCTCCATAGCCTTTATCACAGGACCTGGAGAAAATTCAATCACTTGCCGGTTCTCTTTATAATCAATATACCTCCCACCTACTAAGCTTTCTGCATCTAAATCAACTGAACAATTGACCATATGCAAAGGCTTTTTAAAAAGATAAGACAAGGTCTCTGCAAATTTTGTTTTACCTGCACCAGTCGGTCCTTTTAAGAGAATATTTTTTCCCATGGCAAGGGCAGTCACCGCATCCTCTAACAGATCGGCATCCGGCGGAACATAGCCACCTGCCCCTATTAAATAGTCATGATCCGAAGGATTCTGACTATCTATCTGATCTAATAGTTCTTTAACTGTATGTGACAACCGATCACGAATCGTATCCAAAATCATATCACTCCCAAGTCAAACGATTAACAATAAGACTGAAGTGTCTATTATACCCTAGTCTTCTTCTTAATTAGTATTACCTAATGCTTTCCCAAAAAAAGAGGGCTTCCTCAAAGCCGAGCTTAAGTCAACTTTTGAGTCACCCTGTATAAATTAAGGTATAAGGATCTCACATGTGGTGGGATCTGGTTACATTTATATCATTCGGATACCTGACTTCCTTTATGGGGGGAGGGTTCTAATTTATTAACGTCTGGATCGCTTGTGCTACTCCATCCTCCGAATGATGAGCGGTGATTCGATCTGCGACAGCTTGAACCTCTGTTGGTGCGTTCGCCATTGCGATACTTAATCCGGCCCAGCGAAACATCGCTACGTCATTGAGCCCATCCCCTATGGCTACGACTTCTTCTGATGATATCCCTAAGTGATCACAGACTCGTTGTAAACCTGTTGCCTTCGAAATCCCTTTAGGGTTAACCTCAATATTTGACGGATCAGAGCTCGAAATTTCTAAGCCTCCATACTCTTCTAACCGGTTCCACAAATATGCCATAAGCTCTGGATCTTCATTCTTGAATCCAAATTTAAGCCATTCGTATTTTTCTATTTCCTTAGGGAAGGTCCCCGGTTTAAATACTTCATCTACAACAGAAGACCAAAAGTGTGTTCCGTACTTGATCGCTAGGCTGTATAAAAAGGAAACATGTTTGTGACTTAACGTGTGGCGCTCTAACAACGTTCCGCCAACGGTCCAAACTTCACTGCCATTCGCAACCACAAATGGAGCTTGAAGGTTTAAAGATTCTAGATAGAAGCGTATCATGCGGGTTGGTCGACCGGTGGCAATCGTAACCTCCGTTCCTGACTCTCGAGCATACTGAATCCATTTCTTATTCTCCTTGGAGATGGTACCATCCTTACCCAATAGCGTTCCGTCCATGTCTAAGGCAATTAACCGCCAACGAGTCATGCCGCACCCCCGTGGATTTTCTTCTTTATTACTATATTCTACAAGAAAACAATGTTAACCTCCAAACTACCCGAATAAAAGAAAGGTCCCTCAAACGAACACTTCGCTTAAGAGACCTTTCCTGATTATTTATGATCTATAGCTTGCATTAATTCGGATATAATCGTAAGTTAAATCGCAGCCCCATGCTGTTGCTTTCTCTGACCCCATATGTAGATCTACGACGACCTTTACATTCTCCTGAAGTAAGTACTCCCTCGCGTCTTCCTCGCTAAATGGTATAGGGAAACTAGACTCAACTACTTGGATATCGCCAAGAAAAACATCAATCTTATCTGGCGAAATGTCCGCCCCACTGTATCCAACGGCACAGAGAATCCGTCCCCAGTTGGCATCAGCACCGTAGATTGCTGTCTTTACAAGGTTAGAACTGATAACCGTCTTAGCTACTTGACTAGCTGTTGCTTTAGATGGTCCACCTTTCACTTCAACCTCCAGTAGCTTCGTCGCCCCTTCTCCGTCTCGGGCAATCTTCTTCGCTAGTTCCCTCATACAGTAACAGAGAGCCTGATAGAAGTCCTCTGCTTCAGGATGAGTTTCGCTTAGTTCTTCATTCCCGCTCAATCCATTGGCCATTACTAGAACCATATCATTGGTGCTAGTATCGCCATCCACTGTAATCATATTAAAGGTTTCATCTGTGGCTTTCTTCAACGAGGCCTGTAAAAAGGCTTGATCTACCTTAGCGTCCGTAGCAATAAAAGCTAACATCGTTGCCATATTAGGATGAATCATTCCGGATCCTTTTGCCGTTCCTGCCATCGTGACAAGGGTTCCGCCGATCTCCAATTCAACACAAACCGTCTTCTCTACCAAGTCTGTAGTAAGGATGGCTTGAGAAAAGAATGGACCACTCTCGCTTGATAGGCTTGCAGGCAAATTTTCTATCCCTTGAATTACTTTAGACATAGGCAAATACTCACCAATAACACCCGTAGAAGCTACACCTACATGCTCAGGAGCAATGGAGAAGGCATTAGCAACAGCTTGCTGCATACTGCGGGCATCGTCTAACCCTCTTTCCCCCGTACATGCATTAGCATTACCACTGTTGACAATGATAGCCTGTAGTTTTCCTTGCTGCCCAATACTTTCTTTCGTTACCACTAGTGGGGCTGCTTGAAATAGATTCGTTGTATATGCTCCAGCTGCATACGCTGGGACCTCACTGATTAAGATTCCTAAGTCGTGTTTCTCTACTTTCTTTATACCGCTGTAAATACCTGTTGCTTTAAACCCCTTTGGTTTTGCAATATTCCCCTCAATGACGCGAAACGTAGACATCAAATAATTCTCCCCTCACACGGCGTAAATCTAATAAAGTACTATAATGTATATTTATACTACATAATCTATGTTAATACAATTGATAATTTTTTAGCGACAATCCTTTTCCTATTCTTTGACAGCACCTGATGTTAGACCAGATATAATTCGTTTTTGGAACACCAGCACCATGATAATAAGAGGAATGGTCACAACAATGGAGGCAGCAGAAATCTCTCCCCAAGGCATGGTAAACTGCCCCTGAAACATTGCTATCCCAACGGGAACGGTTTTCATACTTTCTTCTGTGTTAATCGTTAATGCAAATAGAAACTCGTTCCACGCTGCAATGAATACAAGGATAGCTGTGGTAAATACCCCAGGAAGTGCAATTGGAAAGAACACTTTAAATAAGGTTTGCATAATTGTCGCTCCGTCCACTTTAGCCGCTTCTGCAAGATCATAAGGAATTTTCTTAAAGAACACGGTTAGATTCCATATGGCTAAGGGTAAAGCAAAAGTCGTGTAAGGAATGATGAGCCCATGCCAACTATTCGTAAGTCCCACGGATTGCATAAATAAGAAGATCGGGGAGATTGTTGCAATCTGTGGAAACATAGATACAGCAAGAACGATGCCTAATATAATCGCCTTCCCTCTAAAATCAAGCCAGGCTATAGCATAAGCCGCGATAGAAGCAACTAAAATGCTATATGCTGTCGTCAGTGTTGCCACGGCAAAGCTGTTCCATAAGTAGCTCCCGAACGGTCTTTGCGTAAACACACGTATATAATTATCAAAGGTGGGATTTTGAATAATAGGATTGAACGCATTGGCACCGAATAGCTCAGCCGGTGGCTTAAGTGATGCAATGAGCAGCCAAAGAAACGGAAACATAATCACAAATAGGAATCCCACAAGAAAAATATAGAAGGTAGGTCCAGCCTGCCTTTGCATGATGTCACTCCAATCCGGATCTATTTTCTTCCATCTGCTAGAATATCAGCACCTAATATTTTGATAAATCCTATACTTATTACCGCTACACAAAGAAATACAAGCACGGAAAGAGCCGAACCTGCTCCGAAGTTCATCTGGGCAAACATCGTTTTATAGGCGTAGATAGAAATCGTTTCTGTAGAATTAGCAGGTCCTCCCCCTGTTAACACGTAGATAAGATCAAACACCCGGAAAGCATCTAAGGTACGGAACAGTAAAGCTACAAGAATAGCCGATTTAAGCATGGGTAAAGTGATGGTAAAAAATTGCTGCCTCTTATTCGCCCCATCTAAGGAAGCTGCTTCATAAAGTGAATCAGGAATGGTCTGCAGTCCAGCGAATATTAACAAAGCCATGAAGGGAGTCGTTTTCCACACATCTGCAAAAATGACGGAGAATAAGGCTCCTAGTTTTGTCGTAAGCAAAACAGACATGTCAGGAATTAAACCAATCGCTTCAAAAAACTTAGCAACCACCCCGTTTTGTCCGTCGTAAAGGAATTTCCACATTAAAGCTGAAATAACAGTAGGGATCGCCCAAGGAATGAGGACAGCAGCACGAACTAATCCTCTACCTTTAAAGGACTTATTTATTAATAACGCAATCCACAAACCTAAAATCAATTCAAAGAACACGGATATGAGGGTAAAAAATAAAGTATTCGTCAAAGACGTCCAAGTCCGCTGATCAGTAAGGAATTGCCGATAATAGGTAAAACCTACGTAGTTCGGGGAGATAACTGCCGCCTGAAGACCTCTCGTTAATCCTATTACATCATTAGGCTTTCTTAATATATTTTCTGATCCAACCTGTACTAGTTCGGCTTCCATTTGTTTTAGTGAAGCTTTGATTTCTTCTGTTACCGCAAGATCAATGGAGGCATATTTTAAATCTTGAGGCACAGGACGAAAATCGTATAATAACTGATCCACTTCTTCATATCGATTAGCAACTTGCTCCTGTGTTCGAATCACCTGATCTAAATTGGCTAAATTTTCCCGAATAGATTCTAATCTTGTTGCCCCTTCCGGTTCTGCTTGCTTCATCTCTCGATCTATTGCTCTTAACAAAGTTGGCATTGTTCCTACGTAACGCTCCAGGTCTATACCGTAAGTAGAGTGAATTTCTGTTTTGGTTGGATCATTCAGACGGATATCATAAAGACTTATCCAAAAGGAGCGCACAACGGGCCATATGGCTATTACAATAATAATTAATAAAGCCGGTAAGACGAGCAAGTATCCTATATGTTTCTCAGATAAGTCTAATTTCATGGAGTCACCTACTTTAGCCGGATTAATCTTAAAAAAATGCTCTCCAGGTGTCAGAATGAGACATTCCTTCCCACCTGGAGATTCAATCTATTTTCCCGTAGCTTCTTTCATTTTCGCTTCCATATTGCTTACTGCTTGCTCAGCCGTCTGCTGACCAGCAACCGCTTTTGAAACTTCAATTTGGATAATTTCTGATATCTTTGGATAGATCGGACTTGTAGGACGAGGGACAGCTGCACTAATCCCATCTACAAAATCTCTATTCGCAAACAATGGACTGGCTGCCTGTACCTCTGCATCATCATACAGCGGTAGATAGGTTGGAGCTGAACCTCCTTGAATAGCAGTGATCTTCTGTCCTTCCGACCCATTCATAAATTTTAAAAACTCCCAGGCTTCTCTTGGATTCTTTGAGAATTTATTTATACCTGACATCCATCCGCCTAAAGTTGCTGCAGACCCTTGATCCCCAGCCGGAAGTGGAGCTACACCGACCTGATCTACAATCTTGGATTGAGCAGGGTCTTGGGCTAATGCAAATTGATAAGGCCAGTTTCGGATGAAGGGAGATTGCCCCTCAATAAACGCTGTATGGGACTCTAATTCCGTAAAGGTGGTAATATTGCCAGGGACAAAGTCTGATTTCACGATCTCGATCATCTTTTCCAAGCCCTTAATTGTTTCAGGGCTGTTTACAACGACATTCCCTTGGGCATCAATGACTCGACCGCCATAAGAACCAATGAACTCGATAAAGTTACACACCAATCCCTCATACTGCTTTGCTTGCATAAGATAGCCGAATTGGGTTCCTTGCTGTCCCTTAATTTCTTTAGCTTTTGCAATCAATTCATCCCAGGTTTTTGGCGGCTCAGGGACCAAATCCTTGCGATAAAACAAGAGGCCCGTATCAATAAACTTAGGCATAGTCCACTGCTTCCCTTCGAAGCTACCAGCGTCAACTGCCCCTTTAATATAATCATCCATATTGATGGCGTCTTCCTCAATAAAGCGATCTAGAGGAAGGAGATATCCTGCCTGAGCGAATTCTGCAGGCCATATTACATCCAAATCAAAGACATCAATCTCCGAAGACTGAGCACTAAACATCGTTACATATTGGTCATGACTTTGCCCCGTATCTGCTGGCATCTCTCTTAACTCAACGTCAATGTTTGGAAACTTCGCTTCAAACGCTTCAATAATCCGATCAGAAGCACCTGTAACATCTTTCCCCCGAGCAAAGACAAGTTTCACCTTATCTCCTGCTGGCTGATCAGCAGCCGGTGTTTCACCAGGTGTCGGTGTGGCTTGTCCACCCCCACATGCCACTAAAGAAAACGTTAAAGAAAGGGCCAGACCTACCCTTGAAAACTTTTTCCACGTTGTCATATCTCTTCCTCCTAATTGATTCGTACATGAGGATATTCTCTCCAATTTCCTTTTTCCCATCCACTTTTTTCATCCTATTGAAGGTGGATGCAAGATCCCCATTGTTGTGCATTAAAGGGTAAGAGTATATAATCTTGTCATATAGAAATATTCATGGTGGTAGGGGGGCTCTTAAATATGAAGGAGACAGTAGAGAAACCGGAAGCAGGAGATGTTTACCAAAGTTATAAGGGAAACCTCTACATGATCATTGGCAGGGCCATTCATGCAGAAACGACTGAAGAAATGGTTATTTATAAAAGTGACGGCGAGATGATGTTCGTCAGACCCCTTGAGATGTTTCAAAGTGAAGTTGACGTTGATGGCCAAACTATGCCTCGATATAAAAAGATATGGGATAAAGAAGGACACTCCACCACCCTCTTTGGGGTAAGCAGTATCTGATAAGTGGGCTGAACATCCTTATAACGGGAAAATTTCTTTAATGAAAAAGGAGAAGTTATTACCGTTATTTCTCTTTTAAAATAAATAAAAGCGTTTTCATATTTTTCTTACCTGAAAATAAAAAATAGCGGAGCATCGTTCCGCTATTTCTAACCCTGACAATACGTTTATTTCTCCCTTGAGATCAGTCTCGACAGCCACCCGCCTTCTTTTTGTTTCCTTCTCCTCTGCCTCGGCGGAAGAAGGCTATCCTTTTCTATTGCTTGCGTAATATCAACTACCCTAATTTCCTCATCCTTGCTCTCCTCTACAGGCAAGGATTCTTCCAGAGCCTCGATTGCAGGGATGACCGAAGGTGGGGTCGACGAAGCAGTAAGGTACTGAAAGAGTTTCGTTTGGCTTTCTTGATGAATGGGATGCTCTCTAAAGACAAAGTTCTCAAATAATAGCGGAATGTGATTAAAGGAGAGGATAACCGTGTCTTCCATTACATAGCGAATGTTTCTTCCCGAATCAGGCACCACGTAAAATTCATAAACAGGAAGAGAGGCTAAGGCTATCTTTTCCTGGATTTGTTTTATTGTCTTGCGTCCTATTCCAAGGTAGCATTCATCATCCTTCTTTTGGATACTCCAGATGATCTTCTCTGGTAGAACAGACAAGCGGTGAATATCATTCGGCAGCAAATAGTATAAATAGACCCCTCCAGGTGTCAAGAACACGGCATCAAACAACAGCTCGTGATGGTCCACTAAGGGAAGGAAAAGCGTATAATCAGAGGAAGACTCTTGAACCCGTTGTAACAAGCTCCAAAAAGAAAGTGTAAATTGAATGTTCTTCTGCTCTGCAATATACGTAGCTTGCACATATTCATCATCCGAGTGGAATGACTCTAACTGTTGCAATCTCCTATTCAAAGCTTCTATCGCCCATTGTACGTCCATATCACCACCTCCTCAAAAGCTCTATTGATGAAAAGTATTCTAGTTTAACTTATCCTTGCTCTAATTCCATATTTAAATATCCTAGATTCTTAGCCATCTCGTTGATAAGAGAATTTACCTTTGCTTTTTCCTCATCCATAATCTTAACGGTTTCTTCTAAGCTGCGAATAAAGGCATCGCCGCTAATCGTTCCTCCCTCTAATCGATCCATTTCGGAGAAAACATTAGGAATGGAATAAGCTAAGAAGTCATTTTTATTAATTTGAATCTCATCGATTCGATAACTCTTAAGTTCTAAAAACGACTGATACAAATCTGACAAGCGCCTTTCCGTCTGTTCCTTTACTGCTTGTCTCATACGATTCTCATTAAAATCAATATGCTGCAGAAGAAGTTCGCGAAGGTATCGAATTTGATCATAAGCTTCAATCATAAAGGATCGAATCTTCATCAGTTTTTTCATTACGACTTTAGAGTTGCTGTAATAGTGTTCTAACATTTCAAAAGTCACGGGAGATACGCTAGCTAGATTGGAATGATGATACTCCAATATTTTATGCCTACTGAAAACATAACCCCCAGCCAATTTCACACCGCCAAGTCTCGGATAATTTTCTATAATGGAACGTTCCGTTTGTCCTAACATCGATGCTGCTGTACTTAGATCAACCGGGTCGAAGATGGGGGTGGACTGCCCCGCCATGATATATCGACAAACATAGCCAATCGGAGACTGATACCATCCTTCAGGAACTCGGTAATCCTGATCTCCAAATGATTTCCATAACGTTTCTAGTACTCGATTTACTGCAAGTAAGGCCTGATGTGTTATTCTTCCTTGATTTATGTACACTTCCACTATAAGTTTTAAATCTTGACCCAGTGGAGTATCCTTTAGTTCCTGCAACGAAATGGACAAAGGGTCTTTTCCAAGAAAGTTTTTAGTCTGTTTTCTGTACTCTCCATAAACGGTCTGAAGGATATGATCAACTTGAGCGTTCAATTCATCAAGAGTAACGTGAGCCAAGCTCGAGACACTCTCTTCAAGATCCGCTTTTTCCACTTGAGATCCAGATTTACTTATAACAGGTTCCGTCAGGACATGCTCGGGTACTACTGGTTCCGTCTCTTTTTCAATGGGCGGCACTAGGAGCAGATCCGGAACTTGCTCTTCTTCAACTTTTCCCTCAACTTTTTCCTGGGCTTGCTGTTCGACGACTAAAGGGCCCTCATCGTTCATGGTGAGCTCGCTATGCTCCCCATCAAGTTCCTTGGAAGCACTCAGCTTTTCTTTATGAATATCCACGGCTTGCTGCCATAGATCGCGGATCGATTGATTCTGATCATCTTCTGTTTGAGAATAAGGACGGAATGGGCTTTCTTTCTGCTGCTGATCAAGAGTTGTATCTGGATTATCTCTAAATTGCGTTAACTTGGTAAAAAAGCTCATACTTCTTCTCTCCTATTTCTTGAAAATTCTATTTAAATGAAACATCGCTGATACTTCCTCGTCTTTCTCTTCGACTAGAGTGTCTTCAGCATCTAAACGATGATGACTCATATGAACTACCATCTTGCCGATCAAACAAGAGGTGCAATACATGTATTCCGGATGTACTTGTAAAGAAGTATGATGTACGAGTTGTATGCCAAATTCCTTGCAATCAGGATTGGTGCACTCTTTTGATACCCACATCTTTATCCACTCCCCCATAGAAGGCATCTGCTTAGTTCTATTCCACACGAAAATAAAAAAACCTTCCATTACTGGACAGATTCCTGCAAATTTCGTCATAAAAGAAACGTAAAAAACAGCTCTGCATCTCCTGATGAAATGGAGCTGTTACAACAATTAGGCTGTTATGAGGGATAGATGCCGATTTCGCCGTTTAGCTTATCCGCATATCTTAATTATTATAGTTTTCGAGGGGGAGAGCGATGGGACCGGATAGGGAATGGATGGTTGTTCTTCAGTGCCCATGTACCCCAGACGAGAATATCATTATAACCCACCGAAAAATGAGGGACGGATTAGTAGTTATATGCAGCTTATGCAAAAAACCTCTAGTTATCCTAGGCTCTGATGGACACCTATACCTCGTGGGAGAGATTATTATCATGGATGCAAAGAATGATCCTATTTAACCCCCCTGTCTCCTCTGCAAACAGGGGCCTTTTTCATTGTAACAATTACCTAAGAACAAGTACTTGAGCATCATATCCGTTGTCTTGTAAAAGCTTGCTTACAAATTCCGGTTCACGCTTGATGCTAATTTCTAATTTGGGCGCTTCAGCTAAATAAAGTATATTCAAGCAAGTAAGATGATCACAGATTTCCTGGAAAGCGATTTGGTTTGAACATACGACTTTACAAAACATGATTTCAGCCTCCTTATAAATAGAGTTGAACCTACTCTATATATATGAGACGATCACGTTAAGGATTCCGACATCTATGGGACAAATTCACTTAGATTACAGTTTTATACTGAAATTTTCTCTTCCTCATTTTTTTGTTATAATCATAAGCATTCAGGTTGTTTGAAAGGAAAGCATTCTCATGACCATTATGGCTACCCTTCTAAGTATTCTAATGATGTTCATTGTTATGTTTGCAAGAATCAAGCGTGATCAACAGCCCACATCACTAAAGCGTATTATCCTACCACCTATTTTTATGAGCACGGGTTTTATTATGTTTCTGTTTCCGCCCATGCACGTTCAGTTCTTGTATGCAGTGGAATCCTTACTTATTGGTATGCTGCTCTCCATTCCCTTGATCCTTACTTCTAAATTTGAGATCAATGGTTCAGATATCTTTCTAAAGCGTTCTAGATCTTTTATGTTTATCTTAATGGGATTGTTCCTCTTAAGACTAGGCATGAGGTTTTATCTGGAGGAATATGTTAGCTTCTACGAAGCAGGAGGTTTATTCTATATCCTTGCAGTAGGCATGATCTTTCCATGGCGAGTGGCAATGGCTTATAAATATAAACAGCTCTTAGAAACACGAAAGAAGAGCTCGCCAATAGGCTAACTCCAAGACACAAAACTCCAGCTACATGAGTTAGCTGGAGTTTTGTGTATTAGTCGTCATTATCGTTATCATCATCGTCATCATGGGATTGATCTTTTGATTTTTTCCCTTTTGCCCAGTCTTTGGGTTCGACCGTCCATTTTCCTTCTTGCCCTCCCCTTTTCCATTCAATGGTCGCAGTGTAAGGTTTTCCACTATCTATTTTGAATGACTTGGCAATCAGAGCTATCGTTTCCTTTTCCTTTGCTCCCTCCCCTAAATTTAAGGAGGTAAACCATTCATCCAAAAACGCCTGGGCTTCTGATCCCTTGAGCTTTACCTCTCCCTTCCCGGTTTTCCATTCTAATTCGGCCTTATCTTCTTTCCATTCTAGCTTGATTTTTTGAGCCCCTTGATGGAGTTCAACTTTTAACTCTTGAAGCTCTAGCTCCTTAGCTGGTAAGTTGGAAGCCGGAACAGCTAAGGTAGATGGTGCTTGAACAGGCTTAGATTCCGGAATAGAAGCGGTGGTTACCTCTGGTTCTGGTTGGTTAGGTTCCTGTACAGTACGGTTGATTAATATATATCGTACATCCCCGTTAGAATTTAACATGATCTTTACATCATCATCTAATCGTAGTTGACTGGAATCTGTTCTCACTTCGTTTATCATCACTTGAGTTTCAGACGTTAAACTGAAGTCATGCTTTTGCTTCCCATCAAACACCATGAAAGTCCCTGATGCCTGATCTAAATAAGAGATTTTTCCTTCTATATTTCCCTTTTTCTCTTCTGTTACTTCTGGTTGTTCATTCTTCCCTTCTGTTTTTTGATCCTGATTATCTGCTAAGCTAATGATGCTAAACGATAAGATTATGGCAAATAAGGCTCCAATGGACATATAGGCTATTTTATTTAATTTCATGTTATCATTCTCCCTCCTGTCTCTTTGATTCGCAAGGAAGAGGGAGTTTATGGGGGTGAAGGTAAAAAGAGGCCATCACTAAAAAGGTAATACACCCTTCTTGTGACAGCCTCTTATCTTTCCTATTAGTGTGACAAGGATAACATATCTTCCATATCCTCTTGTGCAACACCAATCAACTTCAGATTGAATGCTTGCTGAAGAATATTTAGAACCCCAGGCGTAATGAATTCTGGCGGCTTTGGACCAATGCGAATGTCTTTGATTCCTAAACTGAAGAGACCTAATAGAATAGCAACAGCCTTTTGCTCAAACCATGATAACACAATACTTACAGGCAGTTCATTTACTTCACAGCCAAAGGCATCAGCGAGTGCCATAGCAATTTTCACCGTGGATCCCGAGTTATTACATTGACCTAAGTCAATATAGCGTGGAATTCCAGTGTCTCCAACTGTTCCGTAGTCCACATCATTAAAGCGGAATTTTCCACAGGATGTAGTAAGAATAACCGTGTCATTAGGAAGAGAAGTGGCTAGCTCACGATAATACTCTCCACCTTTTCCTGGAGCGTCACATCCAGCGATAACAAAGAAGCGCTTAATCTTACCTGCCTTAACCGCATCAATGATCTCTGGTGCTAATCCAAGTACGGTTTCATGGTGGTACCCTGTAGTCAAAGTTTGATCAGACTCCATGTTGGCATCTGGAAGGGAAAGAGCTTTTTCAATAAGCGGGCTAAAATCTTCCCCTTGAATTTTAGCAACCCCTTCCAGGCCGGCTACTTCGTAGGAGAAGAAGCGATCAGCATACGTTCCCTTGATTGGCATTACGCAGTTTGTAGTGGCCAATATGGCTCCTGGGAATTGTTCGAATAATCGGCGCTGATCGAACCAGGCCTTCCCAATATTTCCTTTTAAGTGAGCATATTTTTTCAAGGCTGGGTATCCATGGGCTGGGAGCATTTCGGAATGTGTATAGATGTTAATCCCTTTACCCTCTGTTTGCTTGAGAAGCTCTTCTAAAGCAAATAGATTATGTCCTGTAACAACGATAGCTTTTCCCTCTACTTTATTTTGGGAGATGGTTACAGGCTGAGGAATTCCCAATCTAGACGTATGAGCACGGTCGAGAAGATCCATCACTTTCACAGCGGCCCGGCCGACCTTCATTGCCATATCAATATGTTCTTGCATATTAAAATTTGAATTGGTTAGCGTCATATATAATGCTTCATGTGTTGTCGCATCCACCTCTGGATCTGAATAACCTAATTGGCGAGCATGTGTAGCATAAGCAGCAATCCCCTTGAGGGCAAAGATCATCGTATCCTGTAGACTTGCAATATCTTCATTCTTACCACATACGCCAATAACCTTACAGCCTCCAGATGGTGTTTGCTCACATTGATAACAGAACATCAATTTTCCTCCTCGTCATTTGAACTGACTCTATCTTAACAAGAAGGGTAAGAGCAGGTTGTGACATATCTCACAAATTCACATTATGATCAGAATTTAATGTCCGCATGATTTCCATTTCCAAAAACAAAAAACAAAAAAGAAGCGGGAATTCCGCTTCCTAGAAATTTAAGCATCTAAGTGGGCCAAGACTTGTTTTAACTTCCATAGCTTCTCTTTCGATTGAGCTAAAACCTTATATTCAGCACTCCACATAAGGGAGTTTACCATAAATTCAATTGTTTCCGTGGCCTCAATTAGGGACTTGCGCAACAGTTCACTCTCTTGCTGCGATTGAAGTTCATTTTTATTTTCTAGTAATTCCATCTTCATTAACTTCCCCTCATTTCATCCCTTGGTTGTTTTAAATATACATTATAATTTATAAAAATTCAATCCCTTTTATTCTTCTTTGCAAAAAAAAAACATCCATAGCTTGTGGCTATGAATGCTTTTTTCATGTTCTAAGAAAATTGTCTTGTTAGATTTGCCATTTCGATAGCTACTGCAGCAGACTCCCACCCTTTATTACCTGCTTTCGTACCCGCACGTTCAATTGCCTGTTCGATGGTATCTGTCGTAAGAACACCGAAGATGGTTGGAACCCCAGTCTGTAATGCAATAGCGGCTACTCCCTTTGCGGCTTCATTACAGACAAAGTCAAAGTGAGGAGTAGCTCCCCTAATGACTGTACCTAAAGTAATGACGGCGTCATATTTTCCGCTTTCGGCCATCTTTTTTGCGATCATAGGAATCTCAAATGCTCCAGGCACCCAGGCAACTTCCACATCATTTTCATCTACCCCGTGTCGGTTAAGGGCATCAAGAGCACCGCTCAACAATTTCGAAGTGATGAATTCGTTGAATCGTCCTACTACAATTCCAAATTTTAACCCGGTACCAACCAATTTACCTTCGTATACTTTTGCCATGATTCTATCCCCTTTTATAAGTTTAATAAATGTCCAAGTTTATCTTTCTTGGTATTTAAATATCGCTCATTACTTACATTGGCCTTCATTTGAATCGGTACTCTTTCAACAACCTCAAGATCATGACCTGAAATTCCTGTAATTTTCCGAGGATTATTGGTCAATAATTTGATTTTACCGACTCCTAGGTCCTTTAAGATCTGAGCCCCAATACCATATTCTCGTAAATCGGCTGCAAACCCTAGCTGTTCATTCGCTTCGACCGTATCTAGTCCTTGTTCTTGCAGCTTATATGCCTTAAGTTTGTTAATTAGACCAATGCCCCGGCCTTCTTGACGCATATAAAGAAGGATTCCCTTTCCTTCCGCCTCAATTTGTGACAAGGCCGCTGCCAACTGAGGCCCACAATCGCATCGATGAGAATGGAACACATCACCGGTTAGACACTCGGAGTGCACCCTTACCAGAACCGGATCATTCGGATCAATCGTACCTTTTACTAAGGCTACGTGTTCTTTTTGATCCACTTCATTGGTATAAGCGATCGCTCGGAAGGTTCCAAAATCGGTTGGCATGTTTACCTCTACCTCACGTTGGACGAGCTTTTCCTTGTTGGTTCTATATTTAATTAAGTCTTCTATCGTTATAATTTTAAGATCAAATTGCTCGGCAATTTTTAATAAATCAGGAACGCGAGACATTGTTCCATCTTCATTTATTATTTCGCAAATCACTCCTGAAGGATAGGATCCACATAATCGGGCCAAATCTACAGCTGCTTCCGTATGTCCCGCTCGACGCAGAACTCCTCCCTTTTTCGCTACGAGGGGGAAGATATGACCTGGTCTGCGAAAATGATTAGGTTTAATGCTTGGGTTGATCAAATCCATAATGGTTTGGGAACGTTCATGTGCAGAAATGCCTGTCGTCGTATCAAAGGAGTCAACTGAAACGGTGAAGGCTGTAGCGTGTGCGTCCGTGTTATTGAACACCATCGGTTCAAGCTTGAGCTCGCTCGCCCTTTCCTCTGTAATGGGTACACAAACAAGTCCCCGTCCATGAGTAATCATAAAGTTGATGACTTCTGGAGTTGCTTTTGCGGACAGGGCTACAAAATCTCCCTCATTTTCACGATCCTCATCATCTACTACAATAATGGGTTTGCCTTGAATTAGATCATGAATGGCTTCTTCAATCTTATGAAACATATCCTCTTCTCCCCTTTTCTACATAAATCCGTGTTCCGACAAGAAAGCTTCCGTCAATTTGGAAGTTGGCTTGCGGGTCGTGATAAACTTTTCAATGTATTTTCCTATCATGTCACACTCCAAGTTAACGGTAGCACCCATTCCCTTGTGTTGCAGAATGGTCATCTCAAGGGTGTGTGGGATAATAGACACACTGAATCTGTCAGAGGACACATCCAAAATGGTTAGGCTGATCCCATCAATGGTCACGGAACCTTTAGGTATCATATAATGCAAAAGTTGTTCAGGAGCTTTAATTTCAAACAGGACCGCATTTCCGTAGCTGGTCTTCGATACGATTTTCCCTGTTCCGTCTACATGCCCCGAAACAAAATGCCCTCCAAACCGTCCGCCTGCAGCCATGGCTCTTTCTAAGTTGACTTTGCTCCCCACTTGAATATCAGATAGGCTTGTCTTATGAAAAGTCTCCGGCATGACATCGACAGTAAATTCTCGAGAGGAAAATGAGGTCACGGTAAGACATACACCATTGACAGCAATACTGTCACCTAATTGAACATCCTTAAGCACAATGGATGCCCCAATTGTAAGAACCATCCATTCTCCTCCACGCTTGATGCCTTGGATGACCCCTAGTTCTTCAATGATTCCAGTAAACATCTAATCCCCCCATTCTGGATAACCTTCGATACGAATATCTTCTCCTATTATCTCGACCTCAAGGTCTCTTAATTGGATCGCTTCATTCATTTGGAGGATTCCCTCTCCACCGAAAGACGTGGGAGCGTGGCGGCCTCCTACCAGCTTTGGAGCAAGATATGTGATTACTTTATCTATCGCTTTTGCTTTTAAGAACGATCCGTTCACCTCACTTCCTCCCTCAACTAGCACGGAGGAAACCTGCTGTTCTCCGAGATGGGAGAGCACATCCAGTACATCCACTTGTCCCCCGCTCGAAACAGCAAAAACCTCAACACCCATTTCCTTTAATTGAGAAGTCTTTCTTTCATCTGCCGCACGCGTGGTATAGATCCAAGTTGGAGCTTGGTGATCTTGAACGATATTGGATTCAAGGGGAATTCTAAGCGTTGAATCTAGAATAATCCGAATGGGATTCCTTCCACCTTCGGGGAGCCGGGTAGTTAATACAGGATTATCCTTGATTACCGTGTTAACACCTACTAGAATTCCCTGATACTCATGGCGCAAACGATGCACATCGATTCTTGCCTTTTCTCCTGTAATCCAGCGACTGCTTCCTATCTCGGTTGCCACTTTCCCATCTAGTGTATTAGCCGTCTTCATGGTTACAAACGGACGCCCCGTTGTAATATATTTGATGAAAACCTCATTTAATCTACGGGACTCCCTTTCACGAATGCCGCTGATTACCTCTATTCCCGCATCTTCAAGCAGTTGTACACCTCGTCCGGCGACGAGCGGATTAGGATCAAGCATAGCTACAACAACTCTAGATACTCCCGCACGGATTAGAGCTTCTGCACAAGGAGGAGTTCTTCCATAATGGGAACACGGCTCAAGAGTGACATAGATGGTTGCTCCTCTAGCCTTGTTCGACGCCATGGCCAACGCATGAATCTCCGCGTGTGGTTCGCCTGCTTTTAGATGGGCACCCATACCTACAATTTCCCCATCCTTAACTACTACTGCTCCTACCATTGGATTCGGGGCTGTTTGTCCTTTGGCTGAACGAGCCCACCCAAGAGCAATATCCATAAAGTAATCGTGAGTATTCAACAAGTCCATCCGCTCCTAACCCTAAACATGCTTGTAAAACTCAATAAAAAAAGAAAGCCCTGGAAATAGTTAGACTACTCCCAGGGCTCACATTCAAAATGAAAGTTAAAAAAAGCAAAAAGTTTAAGACTCTGGCATACCTAAATAAGCACAGTCTTCCCCTGCCTCTTTTCCATCTCCTTCTCCCATCCAGACTATACTGTCGGTTTCGGAATTTCACCGAATCAGCGTCAACCTTGTTACAGGTCTCGGCTCACGGACTAAGGGTACACTACCCATCACCGCCGGTCGGGAATTGCACCCGGCCCCGAAGGAATCTATGAACTTTTAAATTATCCCAATTTTATCAAATTGCTTCTAGAAAGTAAAAGGATTATTTTTGGAATAGTACCAACTACTGGTTTATGACCATCTTGAGCTACTATTTGCGATATAAATGCCATTAATCTGTTACCCTTTGTTTTGCTTCTCTGACCTCAACTTGAAGTTTTCTAGCAGCCTCTACCGGCGAAGGAGCTTGGCAAATGGCCGAGATCACAGCCACGGCATTCCCTCCAGCAACAATAACAGGGGTGGCTCTTCCCAATTGGATGCCGCCAATGCCCACGATAGGTAGATCGCTAAAATGTCGGATGTCCTGAATTAAGGATGGCGATACCGCGTCACCTGCATCACTTTTCGAAAATGTAGGATATATGGCTCCGACACCTAAATAATCTGCACCAACGCGTATCCCCCGCCTTGCTTCGTCTGTACTTGAAGCTGAGATCCCCAAGATCATGTCCTCGCCAATCTCATCTCTTATTGCCCCTTCTGGAATATCATCTTGGCCTAGATGCACCCCATCTGCTTGCAACCTTAGTGCAAGGTCTATCCGGTCATTAATAATGAAGTCTACTTGCTTTGTCTTACATAGTTCACGAATAGGCAGCGCTAAACGGAGATAATCAGGGTTTCCCATGTTTTTTTCACGAATCTGAATAACCTTGATTCCACCATCTATGGCTTGCCTTGCGAGCTCTAGAGCATTGAACGGACCGTGGCCTTGAAGGTCCATGACTAAATATACATCCCACTGTTTCAAACGCTTGCTTTTATTCATCTTGTCCTACCCCATACGCCCAATGATTCGTTGGTCCATGGCCCTTTCCTAAGCCAAGTTCCTTGCTAATTGCTGCGGTTATATAGGCTTTTGCTGTTCGAATACAATCGATCATCTCATGGCCTTTAGCCAGTTCTGCTGTAAGACAAGCCGCAAAGGTACACCCAGTGCCATGAGTATGTCTTGTAGGGATTCTAATCCCCTTAAAAGTCGTAATTTCTACACCATCATAAAACAGATCGATAGGCTCACCTTCTAGATGGCCCCCTTTTACAATAACGGATTTCGCACCCATATCTACGATCTCTTTTGCTGCTCGCAGCATATCATCAAGAGTGTGGATCGGCTTGCCTGTAATCACTTCTGCTTCTGGAATGTTAGGAGTTACAATAGACGCGAGGGGAAGTAAAGAAGTAATAAGACTCTTTACAGCATCATCTTGAAGCAGCTTTGCCCCACCTTTAGCCACCATGACAGGATCCACGACTACATAAGGCACTTCATATCGCTTTAGCCTGTCGGCCACGAGTTCAATAATCTCTGAGGTCCCAAGCATGCCTGTTTTCACAGCGTCTACTCCTATATCTTCAATCACCATCTCAATCTGTTTTGCAATCATTTCTAAAGGTATAGGATGAATACCTTCAACACCAAGCGTATTCTGAGCGGTTATGGCGGTAATGGCACTCATTCCATACACTTTTCGAACTGTAAATGTTTTTAAATCCGCTTGAATGCCTGCACCCCCACCGCTATCAGACCCAGCAATCGTTAAGGCTCTCGATATCTTCATTCCTTATGTTCCCCCCAGACTAAAAATAGACCATTTATGGAAAGTTATCGTAAGCATAGGATATTTCTTTGAGGATTACAAGAGGGAAGTCGACTTCCCATTATCTAGCTGAATTAGTTTATTCATACTAAAAAAGGCATTCTCACAGCAACCGCTGCAGAATGCCTCTTTCCAAAGTTTTATCTCTTCTTGGGTTCAATACTAATTTTCCCTTTTTCCAATGGTACGCCATCTCTCATTAAACCGTTGCGGTTCCTCGGGGTTTTCTTCATGTTTGCTTGTTCTTTTAATGCCATTTGTTTTTCCACCTCCCCATAGGGGTAGTATGTCCAAAAGCTTAATCGTCCTCTTTGGTGTCTTTTCGGTAATTGTATTGCTCTTGCATATCTGCATCCGAATCTGGATTATTCATCATATTACGCCCTTGGAGATAGACCAGCGTTTCAGCCTTCGCGGGTACGCGCCTTCTAGTATTAAGCCAACTAAGAGATAATATAACTAAAAATATCATGAGAATGATGACTGCCCAACTCATAAAAATCCCGCCCTTTTTTCTTTTAGTTTTATCCCCTACTATCGTTTTATCCTTGCCTGATTTTGCATAATAACCAACTGTCCGTGTAAAATGGGGAGGAAATGCCAAGATAGAACGCGAAATACTTGATTTGAGCACATTATGATTACGGAGGAAAAGTCCATGTATAAAATTTACGATGTCTCCATGGCCATCCATGAAGGAATGACGGTTTATAAAAACAAACCTGAAAAACAGCCAGCCTTTGAAACGGTTCAAAATAACTATGTTAGTGAAACAAGGGTAAGCCTTGATGTACATACTGGCACCCACGTTGATGCCCCTCTACATATGGTTGTTAGCGGTGAAACGATGGAATCCATATCCTTGGAGGATCTGGTAGGACCGTGCAGAGTATTAGATCTATCCCATGTTAAAGATGGCATTACGGCTGACGACCTCGCGCCATTCGATATTCAAGAAGGGGAATTTCTGTTGCTTAAGACAGCTAATTCACTTGACACCGCGTTTAATCCCGACTTTATTTATGTGAAGGAAGACGCTGCGAAGCTCCTCGCCTACAAACGGGTGAAAGGTGTGGGAATAGATGCTTTAGGTATAGAACGCAGCCAACCCGGGCATCCAACCCATAAATGTCTCTTTGGTGCCAAGATTATCATCATTGAAGGGCTCAGATTGCAGGACGTCCCTGCAGGTAAATACTTTATGATGGCAGCTCCGATTAAATTAATAGGAACAGATGCAGCACCAGCACGAGTAGTCCTAGTAGAAGGACTTTTAGGATAGGACTAGCTTAACGCTAGTCCTTTTTCATTGAAAAATATGGTAAACTAAATATATCGACGAATGCTAAAAGGAGACCCTATGTTCCAAGTCACTGAACATTCTCAGTATACACATATCCAATTTAGTCATGATAAAGGTAACTCCATTGATTTACCTTTTATTCACCGTTTTATGGAAGTACTAGATACGATTAGCGAGAAAACCAGCGTACTTATCATTGAGGGCACCCCTCATTTCTCTGTAGGTATGAATTTACAACAACTAGCCCATCTAGCTCCTTTAGAAGTAACAACTCTCTTTGCCACCTATGAGAAGTTCTTAAACAAACTAGAAACAGCACCCTTTATCACTATTGCCAAAATTACGGGCTATGCTATGGGAGCAGGAGCTGAACTTGCGCTCTCTTGTGATTTCCGTTGGATGGAACAAAAAGCGAAAATTGGATTTCCAGGTGTTAATGTGGGATTTACCTATAATACCAAGCGACTTCAGCGTCTCATTCCCCTACAGATTGCCAAGCGCCTTGTTTTAAGCGGATCTACCATAAACGGCCAACTAGCCTTGTCGTACGGGATTGCCGACAGAATAGCAAGTCATAAACGTATAGATCAGGAACTAGAGGAATATGCCATTCAATTTGCGGGCAAATCCCCAATTGCGATAAAATATGCGAAAGAAGCTTTCCTTGAGTTGGGGTCAGATGTTGCCCTTTTGCGCTCTATTGAAGCAGAGCATTATCACGAAGGTGCTCTTGCTTTTATAGAAGGCCGTCCACCACAATGGGACAAGTTCTAACCTAGTTAACTACCAAGGAACTTTGCTACAGCGAAAGGATGATACGGACTTATGTCCCATAACAAACCTTCTGAACCTCACCGTCCAGATACATCGAAGAACGGATTAATGAAAAAGTATCCACTTTCTCCCGATCCGAAGGAGCGAACGGATCGAACTCGCAAAATTCTCACACGCTTTAAATCCCTAGACATAGAGTCTAATTCTAAGAGCGAGTAAAAACTTTCGGAGGAACGACTTATGATTCCGTCACATTACTCCCCCTATAAGTGGGAAAAGTACTCAATCCAACATCTTCCAAACATTCTCTATCATCAAAAAGAGCTATACTCCCTTAACTTTAAGAAGATGAACTTTGATGATCAGTTTTACCAAAATATTACGCAATGGTATGTAGATGGTACGAAGAAGCAAGATTGTCATTCTAATCTCCTATACGATTCTAATGGGAGTTTAATGGGGTTTTATTTATTTCAGAAAAATGAATCCACGGCCTACCTCATGCAGATGTTTGTTGAAGAGAAGTATAGAGGACAAGGATACGGTCATTTGTTATTAAACCACTATGAAGAAATGGGGAAGGAATTAGGAGCTATATCCTCTTTTCTTCATGCAAGCAGCATAAATATTCAAGCTGTGCGTTTTTATCAACGAAATCATTATCTTATCATTGATCATGAGACGGATGAAGATAACAGCCCACGCTATCTTATGTTCAAGAACATGAGAAAAAATCATCTAAGGTAAATAACGAAAGAGCCCTGGGAGCCAAGACCACGGCTTTTTTCATATGTTTATACTCATGCACCTTACAAATCCTACAAGTTTTTACTATAATAACTACAATAGCAAAACACAACAAATCAGGGGGAAAACATTCAAATGAATGACAAGCATGTGTACCTATTCTCCGAGGGAAATGCAAGCATGAGTGACCTCTTAGGCAGAAAAGGAGCCAATTTGGCTGAGATGTATGGTTTAGGACTTCCAGTCCCTTTTGGCTTTACTGTAACAACTGAAGCTTGCCGCATGTACTATAAGGATGGAAAAAAGATCAACTCTCTTATTGAAAAACAAATGGATGAAGCATTGATTAAAATAGAAGAAATAACTGGCAAGGAATTTGGACATGCTAAAGATCCCCTTCTTGTCTCTGTTCGATCGGGTTCCCCCATCTCCATGCCTGGTATGATGGATACCATTTTAAACTTAGGCTTGAATGACACTACCGTTGAGGGCCTTGCCCAAAAAACAGGTAATCCCCGTTTTGCTTTTGATTCCTATCGCCGCTTTATTCAAATGTTCAGTGATATCGTATTACAAATCGATCATTATCAATTTGAAATAGAACTTGAACAGTTGAAAGCGAAAGCCAAAGTAAAAAGAGATGCAGATCTTTCTGCTGCTCATCTTTATGAGCTAGTTCGAATATATAAAAAGATTATAAAAAAGGAAATCAAAGATGAGTTTCCACAAGACCCTAAGATTCAGCTTATGTTAGCAATAGGTGCGGTTTTTGAATCTTGGAACAATCAAAGAGCGGTACTGTACAGAAGAATTAACCGGATCGAGAAGGACTATGGAACCGCTGTAAATATTCAATCTATGGTCTTCGGTAATATGGGAGACGACTCTGGTACTGGCGTTGCCTTTACACGTAACCCCAATCATGGTGAGAACGAAATATTCGGTGAGTTCTTGCTCAATGCTCAAGGCGAAGATGTTGTTGCTGGGATTCGCACTCCAGAACCTCTGTCTGAATTAAAACGTTATATTCCAGAAGCATACCACCAATTTAAAATGTTAGCACGCAATTTAGAAACCCACTACCGAGCGGTACAGGATATTGAATTTACCATCGAACAAGGTAAACTTTTTTTACTCCAGACTCGTAATGCCAAAGTCACTCCACAAGCAAGCATAAAAATTGCTGTCGACATGGCTCAAGAGGAGTTCATTACCCAAGAGGAGGCTCTCTTGCGTATTGAACCACATTCTCTTATTCCTCTGCTTCACGAAACATTGGACATGGATGTCGAAGTGGAAGTTTTAGCCCATGGCCTACCCGCAAGTCCAGGTGCAGCTGCTGGTATTATCGTGTTTGATTCAGAAGAAGCTGAGCGTCTCCAGCGCACAGGGCACGAGGTTATCTTGGTGCGAAGGGAAACTAGTCCAGACGACATTCATGGGATGGTGGCGAGTGTTGGTATCTTAACCAGCCACGGTGGAATGACCAGCCATGCTGCCGTTGTAGCTCGCGACATGAGCAAGCCTTGTATTGTCGGCTGCGAATCCATGCAACTTAATGAGTCTAGGCAAGAAGTGACCTTCGGTCAAATTACACTTAAGGCAGGGGATACGATCACACTAGATGGTTCGACAGGTAGAGTGATCCTTGGTAGAGCTCCCCTTGTCGCTCCTACACTTAGCCAAGAACTAACTACGCTTCTTTATTGGGCTAAGAGAAAGAAAACAATGGGCGTCCTAGGGAGCGTGAATACCCCTAAAGAAGCTATTCAAGCGAAATCATTAGGTGCCGAAGGTATCGGTCTGTGCCGTACGGAATTTATGTTTATGGATCCTGTTCGCGTTCCTACCGTTCAAGAAATGATTCTTTCACAAAATAAATGGGAGAGAAAAAAAGCACTGGACAAGTTGCTTCCGATGCAAAAAAGTGATTTTCTTGAGATGTTTCGTATTATGGAAGGCAAAGACGTTATTATCCGTCTATTAGACCCACCTCTTCATGAATTTTTACCTAGTGCAGAAACCTTATCCATTGAGATTGAGCGTGCAAAGCTCCACAAAAATTTCGAAGAAGTCCAAGAGAAAGAAATGTTACTCCGCCGAGTAAAAGCTTTGCATGAACTAAATCCATCCTTCGGTCACCGTGGATGCCGAATTGGGATTACCTACCCGGAAATTTATGAAATGCAAGTGACAGCGATAGCAGAAGCGGCACTGGAGCTAAAACAGGAGGGAATTCGAGTTCAACCCCTTATCATCGTTCCCCTTGTCAGCCATGCCAATGAAATGAAGATCGTTCGGGAACAAGTGGAGGAGACTCTCAATCACATATTCGGAGTATATAAAGAGAGGATAAACATTCCAGTTGGATGCTTCATGGAGCTTCCTCGAGCTTGCATTACAGCAGGTCAGATTGTTAAATATGCCGACTTTATCATATTCGGTTGTAATGACCTGACTCAGACTACCTATGGCTTTAGTCGTGATGATGCGGAAGGCAAGTATCTTGCTTATTACGTAGACCATAAGATACTGCCAGAGAATCCTTTCCTTGTCTTAGACCAAGAGGGTGTTGGAGGATTAATACGCTTTGGGACAGAGAACGGAAGAAGGAATAATCCAAACCTACGCGTGGGCGTCTGTGGCGTCCCAAGCAGCGAGAAGAAATCCGTTCGATTCTTTCACCAATTAGGCTTAGATTATCTATCTTGCGTCCCTCATCTCGTCCCCGTTGGCATTGTATCTGCTGCACAAGCAGCCATTCGACAAGAGCAAGCTAAGGCATAAGAAAAGGAGGATGTCCCAAATTAGGGTTCATCCTCCTTTTGTTTATTCCTCTATTGGCCCTAGTTCATACCCTTCTTCGAAGAGCTCCTTATATCGAATCTCAGGGAATTTTTTCTTCGTATGTGTGTAAAACATCGTATCCATTACAACTTCTCCATCTTCCGGATAATCCAGGATATCAAAATACTTCTTGGCTTGCTTTAGTCGTTCTTGAACGTCTTGCCATGATTCAAATTGCCAACAAACCTCAAGTTTATCTTTAAAGATGCTGAAATGAAGGCCACTTTCCGGCATATAAGGCATAACCTTGCTATGCATAACCTCTCCGTTCCAAACAATGACATCACCATTCTTCAATATCACACCACGGGCGTATCTTTCTTGGCCATAAATCTTTTTCACATCTCGACGTGTGGGATTCGTACAGATAATCAGATCATCTAAGTTACTCATAGCTCGTCCCCTTTATATATTTTAATCCGTCTCTTCCTCTTCCTCTTCATCGTCTGTTACAAAGATTAGTTCTACCCCTAAGTCTTGAAGCAACTGAAGCACGGCATCATTCAACAATGGATCATGTACTAACCCAATGGATTCCACTAATTCCAACTCTTCGAGATCCCCTGTTTCGGCATCTTCAATTAATTCCACAATATCTTCTAAACCTTTTTGCTTTAATGCTAATAACACTTCCTCTTTTGTCATGAAAAACCACTCCTTCTATCACTATAACCTGACCATATTATACATGAATTCGAGGGTGGTTTATACTTAACTCAACCAAGTCGTCTTAGATAAAATAAACAGAAGATTAACATTACATTCAACTCCTATATGTTATACTCAAATTAAGGGTGTACCGTTATTTTCCAAAAAAATTCTGCATAATATAGTACAAGTATTCAAAAAGATATTCAGTTCACTTTCAGAGAGTTATATGGTACCCTTTATATATCAATAGATTTACTTTACGAAACTTTCAGTTCTTTCGCGTTGCAACAGGTAATACTTATTATCTTCTGTTTAGATCGTCTCAAATTTTGCGAATCGGACAGGATAATAATAGGAAATAAATCCAAAATATGACTAAGGACTATTCCTAAACCAGAAAAAGCTACCATCCTCTTTCTCTTCAAGTTTTGCAGGAAACATAAGACCAGATCTATTACCTTTTTGAGGAATAGAACATTTCTTATCGAATTTCTCACTTCTAAAAGGAGGCGTTGTTAGTTGAATCCAAATGAACGAATGGTAACCCGTATCAAATCCATCTACTACTATCTGAAAAAGAAAGGGAATGATGTACATTCGACGGAGTTGGCCGAAGAGTTTGGATATACTACACGTACCATTCAGAGAGATCTAAAAACGCTAGAATACAATAACCTAATTAAGAATACAGGAAAAGGAAAGTGGGTCGTTATCTAAACACACAAAAAAGGGCGTTCATCTAAGTATTGAATACTTAATGAACGCCTAATAAGGATGTAAAAACATTAAAACACTCGACAAGATTTATTATAGTCGAAAGCATGAAAACAAGCAATGAAAACGCTTAATTTTCTAAAAACCCAAAAAAGAAGAATGACCATGTAGGAAAGTATCCATTAGGTACATTCTTCTGTCTATTATAGGTTAGCTGTCACTTTTCTCTTCCACTCATCAAGAAATCGTTCTTTTTCTGTGCGCTCCTTTTTTGTCGCCTTGCGCTCCATTTTATAAGAGGAACAATCCTCAGAATAATCGCTCGCATGGAAGGATAGCTTCTTTTGCTTCTTCATGCAAAGGTTTTCTGACTTAACAAGGTAGAAGCAGTTCCTGCATGAATTAACCGCTTGAATTTGTGGTGTCTTCTTTTGAGTTATGACCATCTTACCCGTGCAAAATGGACAAACTTCCATATCCAGATTCTTTGACCAGCCAATGCAGCCTTCATTTAGGCATTTACGTACATCGATCCACTCTTGACCAGCAACGATGTTCGTTTTGAGCTGAGCCTCAGGACTTTCAGACATTAGAAAGATGTGATTCATTATCCATCACGTCCCCATTCTATAAGAATTCGTTGAAGAGGTCCTCTTTTATTTATTCAAATATATCACTAATTGCCTTGATATGATGCAAGTAAGTAATGGAAAAGCCACCTGAGAATAAGGTGGCTGGGTTTCTTCATTTACTTTATAACGGGTACAGATTCCTTCACTAGATCTGGTATTACGACTTCCATCTCACCAACACCACGGATGATCTTGCGTGCGTAAGTCTTCTCCGGATTAAGGATCTTAACCAAATATTCAATAGCAACTTCAGGATCTACAGTATCACCGCAAGTATAACAGTCAAGTGCAGCGAACCCTCTCTCAGGGTAAGTGTGAATTGAGATATGACTCTCAGACAAAAGAACCAGAACTGTAGCCCCTTGTGGATCAAATTGCTTGGATTGTACGGATAACACCGTAGCACCACAAGCCTCAGCAGCTTCTACCATATGATGTTGAAGTAGTCCTGCATTGTTCAATAAATCAAAGTCTACACCCCAAGTATCAATTGCAACATGTCTTCCGAAAGTTGAGTATTCCATCTTTCGGTCCCCCCTCCTAGCATATTATAGTTAAACGATATCGCTAGGACCTACGCCATTCACTTTCATCGAGGAGAATTTCCTTGAGTGAATCCTGGTTCCTATTCTGTATCAACAATGAATAAAATAACATGTATTGAACCATGACGCAAGCCCTTTTTTTGGGGGAATCCATTATATCTTCGAAGAAGACCTATCTTCCACCTCTTGGTTCGCAGTCATTTAATGAGATGAATGCCTCTTTAACTCGATTCCAAAAAGGGAAAGAACGACACCGAAGAAAACGAATCTTCTCTTTAGCAACCGAACAGGTAAGCTGTTGAATCGATTCCACTGGGAACGACTCATGATCGACAGAGAGCATGTATGTGTCAGCTTTTGGTAACAACGTAAGGATATGATGCTTCGGAATTACCAGGGAGGAACCAATGGTCCGGTAAACTCGATTATTTATGGATGCCATCTCACTTAACTGGATGATCTCAAGTGAGGGGTGAACAATCGCCCCACCTAAGCTTTTGTTATAGCCAGTACTGCCTGAAGGGCTTGATATGCATAAACCATCCCCTTTAAACGACTCAAAGTGATGATTGTTTAATCGTACGTCAATTTGAACGGAGCCTTTAACCCCTTTAATGGTAACGTCATTAAGAGCTTGGTAGGTTACGGTTTGGCCATCTGCTTCCACCTCAGCTTGAACCAGTGGATATTCTACTGTAATTAAACTGCTATCCACTATGGCTTCTAGGAGGGATTCTACATTGTCCCAATCTGAATAAAAACCTAAATGCCCCGTATTATAAGCAATAAACGCTGTACTTTCTAACCGATGCTTATATGTATGAAAGGCTTGCAGTACCGTCCCATCTCCGCCGATAGCGATGACAACCCTTGGAAAAACTTGGTTGTAGTTAAAGCCTTGGCCATTCAGATACTGGGTGACTATTTCTTTCTTTGCCTCAGAGACCTCATCGCCTCTGCTTATGACTGCAAACTCCATATTTACATCTCCGCTTTCTTATTATTTATAAATTCTAATTCTAATTCTCCCGTACTTTCACTTTTTAATACTAGCTTAGCTTCATACTGATGACCAGTTTTGCTCTTAAACTTTAGTTTTCCTGTCTTTCCCTTGGTTATTAGAGTTTTTACCATACCTTCGGAAATCTTTTTACCAAAGCTGTTTTTCCAGATCACAAAGGTACAGCCCGTTTTATAATGAGTGCAACCATAACCCTTATTTCCTTCCACAATCTGCCCTCCACATCCCGCTCGAGGACAAGTGCCCAGCGGTAGGCGAGCAGCCGTCGTTTGCCGGATGGACTCTGTAGCGATGTTTGGCAACGGTTGGTTACGAACCTTCTCCACGATGAGGTGAGTTAGCTTCTTCACCTGCTCAAGGAAAGAAGTGTCTGACGCTTGCCCCTTTGCAATTTCATTTAATCTTCTTTCCCATTGTCCCGTCATTTCAGGTGATGTAAGAAGCTCAATCCCAATTTGACGGATCCATTCAATTGTTGAGCGTCCCTTAGGAGTTAAGGCTAGCTTCTTACCCTCCATCGCAATGTAGCCCACCTTTTTTAGCCGTTCAATTGTAGCAGCGCGGGTCGCAGGGGTGCCAAGCCCTGAGTCTTTCATGGCGTCGCGCAATTCTTCATCCTCTATGCGCTTCCCCGCGCTCTCCATGGCTTTAAGTAGGGTTCCCTCCGTATATAGGCTTGGAGGTGTGGTTTCTTTCTCCATACAATCGGCACGTTGGCACAGAGCTGGCTTGCTCGGTTCAATAGGAAATGAGGCTACCATTTCTTCTTGTTCTTG